>NZ_JADYTF010000295.1 GCF_021530995.1 Bacteroides caecigallinarum | reverse complement strand
GTGTATAGTTCTGCAATAACTCAAATTTTCTGCACTTTATTATTATTCTAATAAAACTAATATCACAAATATAGTGTTTATAATCAGATAAATATAATATTAGAATAAATAATTTGTAATATATAAGTTTTAATATTCAGCAACTTATTACATTAAACTGGGTATATTGCTTAAAAAGTTTAATTCACGAGAATGACTTCATCGAACTTAGTGGTGTACAAAGAACTGAAATAGCAGTAGATGAATCTGTTCAGTTCAGGAAAGAAAGCCAGGGCACAAGAATATATCTTTATATTTGATTATGTGACAAAACCCAAATAGTACCAAAAGAAAAAGCATATAAAGGTGGCGAACGACCACCTCTATATGCTTTAAGAGTGTTTATAAATGAATTTGATGTTGTTCTTACATACGGCTCTTCTGGCTCCTATATAGACTGCAATCCGATTAATAATAAGTA
>NZ_JADYTF010000294.1 GCF_021530995.1 Bacteroides caecigallinarum | reverse complement strand
ACGATAGGATTATATTGAACCCAATCCTAACTTCTTGCTACAGAAGTATTTATCAAGCGACCAATCTGGGCGCACTCGCATAGATTTGCGTCGTCTTGATGCTCTTGTGTCCGAGCATCGAACTCACAGTTTCAATAGGTACGCCGTTTGACAGGAATACCGTTGTCGCCGCCGTATGACGGCTCTGGTGCCATGTAAGGTGTTTCGTGATACCGCACCGTTTGGCTACGGCACGTATTCCATACAGGCAGGTCATGTAATGGGGGACAGGGAAAATCCTTCCGTCCTCACACAGTCCGCGGTATTTTTCTATGATTCTTCGGGGCAGGTCCAGTAGGCGGATATTCGATTCCACGCCCGTCTTCTGGCGGTTGATGTTTATCCACTCATGGTTGTCGAAGTATGTACGGATATTTTCCTCACGCAGATTGCGCATATCGGAGAATGACAACCCCGTGAACG
>NZ_JADYTF010000293.1 GCF_021530995.1 Bacteroides caecigallinarum | reverse complement strand
CGATAATACATAATAATGGCAAATGTCTGAGTATATTTGTCTGTTAGTTTCAGTCTTTTATTATTAATATCGAGCGCTTGTGCGTATTCTCCTTTATCTCGTAACTCTGTTTCTTTCCTGCTTAAAAATCTTTCATCATTAAAATCTAACAATGAATACAGGGAGTCTTTGTATTGTTTTGATTTATTTAGAAAATCGTTTTTTAATTTATTGTCGCCAGAATAAAATCCTGCTTCACCAAAAACCTGATCACAGACTGTATAATAGTCTTCTAAAAGATTATATTGTATAGATTTACTTCTGTCCAATAGATTTATTTGATTAATTGCTTCAAGAAAGTATCCGCATGAAGATAAATGACTAGCGTATTTCATTTGTGATAATAGCATATTCTTGCTGAAATCATTATTTCTTGCCAGTATTATATTTTTGCGTATATATACAATTGCGGAGTCGCTTATATAG
>NZ_JADYTF010000030.1 GCF_021530995.1 Bacteroides caecigallinarum | reverse complement strand
AAATGTATGCACCTCAAATATACAACATTTTGTGCTTCGAGCACGGCAATAGACGATCAATCAAGTACGTAGGGCTTGATTTTTTATTGCACCGGCATAAAAAACGAAGATTTTTATGTAAGTTTGTGGACATCAAGCCCTGCTACTGTTCTATTAGGTCTATTCATATGAGGATTTTTTAATAAATGTATGCACCTCAAATATACAACATTTTGTGCTTCGAGCACGGCAATAGACGATCAATCAAGTACGTAGGGCTTGATTTTTTATTGCACCGGCATAAAAAACGAAGATTTTTATGTAAGTTTGTGCCTTTATAATACGGGAAGTTATGAATAACAAAATATTAGTAACAGGAGCCAGCGGATTTATTGGCAGTTTTTTGGTTGAGGGTGGCCTTGCCGAAGGAATGCAGGTATGGGCCGGAGTGCGTAAAAGCAGTAGCAGAAAGTATTTGCAGGACGATCGGATCCGTTTTGCCGAACTCGATTTTACCGATTCGGACAGACTTGCGTCGCAGTTGCTCAAGCATAAGGAGGAACACGGCGGATGGGACTATATCATTCATTGTGCCGGTGTCACCAAATGTTTAGACAAGGCAGGTTTCGAGATAGGAAACTATTGGGCTACACGTCATTTCATCGAAACCCTCATGAAACTTGATATGGCTCCTAAGAATTTTATTTTCATAAGCTCACTCAGTATTTTCGGACCTATACGCGAAAAAGACTATTCGTCAATATGCGAGACGGATAAGCCTGTTCCGAACACTGCATACGGATTCAGTAAGCTCAAGACAGAGGAATATCTTCAGGGTCTGAAGGATTTTCCATACGTGATATTCCGTCCTACTGGAGTATATGGCCCTCGGGAGAGGGATTACTTCCTGATGGTAAAGTCGATATGCAATCATGTGGATTTCGTTGCGGGATATAAGAGACAGGACATTACTTTCATATATGTAAAAGATTTGGTTCAGGCCGTTTATCTGGCAATTAAGAAGGACGTGAAATACCGCTCTTATTTTGTGAGCGACGGCGAGGTGTATAACAGCCGTACATTTTCCGACCTTATACGCAAGGAACTGGGCAATCCGTGGATGATCAGGTTCGTCTGTCCGTTGTTCCTTCTCAAAGCCATCTCATATATAGTTGAGTTCTTTTCACATTTCACTCACAAGCCAAGTACTCTGAATAGAGACAAATATAATATAATGAAGCAGCGCAACTGGAGGTGCGACATTAGCCCGCTCGTAAAAGAATTGGGATATAAACCCGAATATAAACTGGAGCGTGGAGTAAAGGAAATAATAAGCTGGTATAAAAAAGAAGGATGGATATAAATTTAAAACTATTGGAAAGAGTTGAGAGTGGCAAAGGACTTTTTGCGGTAGAGAGTATAAGCCTTATATACAATGCCCTGACCTCAATACTCATATTGATTTTGTATCCTCGCATGGACCATCCCGGCATTATGCTTCTGGAACGTCTGGGGATAGTGGTGCTCACATTTGCCCTGATGTATCTATATCAGGCTTTTCCGTGCAGGCTTACGGCTTTTGTGCGTATGATTGTACAAATGTCGCTTTTGGCATACTGGTATCCCGACACGTATGAATTCAATCGTGTGTTCGACAATCTGGACCATATATTCGCAGCCATGGAACAGTCATTGTTCGAGTGTCAGCCGTCGGTTGAGTTTAGCAAGCTTTTTCCTTCGATTTGGTTCAGCGAACCGCTTAATATGGGATATTTCTTCTACTACCCCATGATGCTTATTGCTGTGGTATATTATTTCATATATCACTTTAAGTGGTTTGAAAAGATTTGTTTTGTGCTTGTCACCTCATTTTTCATATACTATCTGTTCTATCTGCTTGTTCCCGTGGCAGGTCCGCAGTTCTATTTTCCGGCGATAGGTATGGATAGGGTAAACGCATGTGAATTTATCCCTCTTGGGGATTATTTTAATTACAATGTACTTTTATTCCCCGCCCCTGGATACGACCACGGCTTTTTCTACAATTTGGTCGAGGCTTCACAGGAGATTGGCGAGCGGCCAACCGCGGCATTTCCAAGTTCGCATGTAGCCATATCAACCATTGTTATGATAATGTCATGGCGTGTGAGCAGGAAATTATCTTATTTTCTGCTGCCTTTTTACATACTTTTATGTCTGGCCACTGTATATATACAAGCTCATTATCTGATAGATTCCATTGCCGGATTCTTTTCGGCTTTTGTGGTTTATCGTGTGGCTACACTGATGTATAACAAATGGTTTATTACTCCCACTTTCAAATGATTAATAAAACTGGTTTATGAAGATTAGAAATATAGATTTAGGAGAACAGCCCGTACTTCTTGCACCAATGGAAGATGTAACCGACCCGGCATTCCGACTTCTATGCAAGGAGTTTGGAGCAGATATGGTATATACCGAGTTTGTATCGAGCGATGCCCTGATACGTTCGGTGGGCAAAACCATGCTGAAACTTAACATCAGCGAAAAGGAACGTCCCGTAGCCATACAGATTTACGGGAAAGACACTGAGACCATGGTTGAAGCTGCCAAAATAGTGGAGCAGGCAAAACCTGACATCCTGGATTTGAATTTCGGATGCCCTGTAAAGCGCGTGGCTGGCAAGGGCGCTGGTTCAGGTATGCTGCAGAATGTTCCTAAGATGCTTGAAATCACCAAGGCTGTGGTTGATGCAGTGAAAATACCTGTCACTGTGAAAACCCGTTTGGGATGGGACTCTGAACATAAGATAATAGTGGAACTGGCAGAACAGTTGCAGGACTGCGGTATAGAAGCCTTGACAATACACGGACGTACACGCGCACAGATGTACACCGGCGAGGCAGACTGGACGCTAATTAGCGAGGTGAAAAACAATCCGCGTATGCGTATTCCTATTATAGGTAATGGTGACGTCACTACTCCACAACGTGCAAAGGAATGTTTCGACAAATATGGAGTGGATGCCATTATGATCGGCCGAGCCAGCTTTGGTCGTCCATGGGTATTTAAGGAAGTGAAACACTATCTGCAGACAGGTGAAGAACTGACCGGACTTGATTTCGGATGGAAGATGAATGTTCTTCGTCGTGAGGTACAGGACAGTGTAAATCTGCTTGACGAGCGTCGCGGTATTCTGCATGTACGCCGCCACCTTGCCGCATCGCCTTTGTTCAAGGGAATTCCTAATTTCAAGGAAACACGTATTGCCATGCTCAGAGCTGAAACTTTGGAAGAGCTTAATTCTATTCTTGATCATATAGAGGAAAACTTCAGTTACTGATATAAACTTATCACGTTTTTCGGCACATTATCTCTAAA
Organism: Bacteroides caecigallinarum; assembly: GCF_021530995.1. Classification (GTDB taxonomy): domain Bacteria; phylum Bacteroidota; class Bacteroidia; order Bacteroidales; family Bacteroidaceae; genus Phocaeicola; species Phocaeicola faecigallinarum. The sequence goes on along the minus strand of NZ_JADYTF010000030.1, from coordinate 27,584 downwards.
TATAACTTATATTTATAAAAACACAACTTGCATTTATATAAATATAAGTTGTATTTATAAGTACACAGTCTGTATTTATAGATTATATCATCACTTTTATAAGTTTCTGACACCATCTTTGATTCTTTTTACGACAGACTATGTTAAAATTATACGCATTTTGTAATTATTCCAACTAATATGCGTATCTTTGCAGGCGAAAATAAAAAGTGGAAAGATTTGAGTAGCTTGCAACCACGGAAAAAAATGCTAAAACACATAATTGATTTTCTTCCCCTACTCTGTCCGTACACGGATAATTACAATCACTAATTTTTTAATTTAAAACGTAAAATGGGATATTTATTCACATCCGAATCTGTGTCTGAAGGACACCCCGACAAAGTAGCCGATCAAATATCGGATGCTGTGCTTGACAAACTGTTGGCTTATGACCCCAGTTCTAAAGTAGCTTGCGAAACATTGGTAACTACCGGACAGGTGGTACTGGCAGGAGAAGTGAAAACCAATGCGTACATCGACTTGCAGCGTGTAGCCAGAGAGGTTATCAACAATATTGGCTATACAAAGAGCGAGTATATGTTTGAAGGAAACTCATGCGGAGTACTTTCTGCAATCCACGAACAGAGTGCAGATATCAACCGCGGAGTGGAACGCGAAGAACCAATGGATCAGGGTGCAGGCGACCAGGGTATGATGTTCGGTTACGCTACAAACGAAACTGAAAACTACATGCCTCTTTCGCTCGACCTTGCTCACAAGATACTTAGAGTACTTGCCGATATCCGTCGCGAAGGCAAAGTAATGACTTACCTCCGTCCGGACTCAAAAAGCCAGGTTACTATCGAATACGATGACGACCGCCGTCCTGTAAGAATAGACACTATCGTAGTTTCTACACAGCACGATGAGTTCGTTGCTCCTGCTGATTCTTCTAAAGAAGCTCAATTGAAGGCTGACGAAGAAATGCTTGCAACAATCCGTAAGGACGTTATCGAAGTACTTATGCCAAGAGTGATAGCAGAGATACACAATCCTGCAGTATTGGCTCTGTTCAACGACAACATCAAGTATCACGTAAATCCTACTGGTAAATTCGTTATCGGTGGCCCTCACGGTGATACAGGTCTTACAGGACGTAAGATTATAGTTGACACATACGGTGGTGCAGGTGCACACGGTGGTGGTGCCTTCTCCGGCAAAGACCCAAGTAAGGTAGACCGCAGCGCAGCATACGCAGCACGCCACATTGCAAAGAATCTTGTAGCAGCAGGTGTAGCAGACGAGATATTAGTACAGGTTTCATACGCTATCGGTGTTGCAAGACCTATCAACATCTACGTAAACACTTACGGCAGAAGCAATGTAAACATGACTGACGGCGAGATAGCAAAGAAGGTTGACGAGATATTCGACATGAGACCTAAAGCTATCGAACAGCGTCTGAAACTCCGCAACCCTATCTACAGCGAAACAGCTGCTTACGGACACATGGGACGCGAACCAAAGGTTGTTACAAAAACATTCGAATCTGTTTACGAAGGCAATAAGACAGTTGAAGTAGAACTCTTTACATGGGAAAAACTGGATTATGTTGACAAAGTAAAAGAGGCTTTCGGACTATAATCCAATAACATATAAAATGAAGGATGAATGGCACACAGTGTCTTCATTCTTCATTTTTTTGCATTGACAGTTTACAAAGTCTTTACAATCAGCTTCTAATAACTAAAAAATAAAATCAAGAATTTGGAAAATATAAAATCAGTATGCGTTTATTGCGCATCAAGCACAAAAATAGACGAGGCTTATTTCGAAGCAGCAAGGCAATTAGGTAAACTGCTGGCAGAGAAAGGTATAAATGTGATAAACGGAGCCGGATGCCAAGGGCTTATGGCAGCCGTATCAAATTCTGCTCTTGAAGCAGGAGGGAAAGTGACAGGAGTTATTCCACACTTCATGGTAGAGCAAGGTTGGAACCATACCGGACTGACACAGACCATTGAAACTGAGACGATGCACGAAAGAAAAAATCTCATGGCAGAGATGAGCGATGCCGTAATCACACTGCCGGGAGGCTGCGGCACACTGGAGGAACTGCTGGAAATAATTACATGGAAGCAGCTTGGGCTGTATCTCAAACCCATAGTTGTACTGAACGTAAACGGATATTTCACGCCGCTGCTCAATATACTTGAAAAAGCCATTGAAGAAAACTTCATGAGACCGGAGCATGCCAGACTATGGGAAGTGGCAAATACTCCGGAAGAGGCCGTAGATTTATTATATACGATACCGATGTGGAACAAAGAATTTCGTAAATTTGCAGCCATATAAGCATTATCCTGATAAGAAACATGAATGAGTGGACATTAACAAACGACAGCCTGTGTGTAAAACCCGCTACCGGACAAACAATCATACCCGAAGACAACGGTATGCAAGGCGAGACAATGCCTTACAAACTGGTATCGGACAGTAACGTAATGGCTGCCCTAATGTTAGGTTTCCTGCTCATAGTCATAGCTATGCAGAACGAGAAGAAAGGGGTAATCAGGATATTCCGTAAATGTATTTCCACTTCATCGGATAGAGCAAACCTATTCGATGACAACTATAACTCCACATCCAACATAACTACAGTCCTTCTGTGCTGTGTATCCGGAGTAATGGGAGGATTGCTAATCTATCACTACTACTCCTATTCCAACCCGGATTTCTTCTTCAGTGCAAACCATCCTGCAATGATGGGAATTTATGCAGGAGCACTGATTATCTTTCTGATACTAAAATGGATAATGTATTCATTCATAAACTGGATTTTTTTCGACAAAGAAAAAAACAGGCAATGGATAGAAAACGTTTTTAACATAATTGCCGCTCTGGGTTTCACACTTTTCCCCACAGCACTTTACATCGTATTTCTTGACTCAGAATTTCATTTTTCAGCAAAAATCATACTAATTATCATCTCTATAAGTAAAATATTGTTATTTTACAAGTGTTTTAGGTACTTTTTCAGAGGTTTTCATGGCGTTTTACATTTAATTTTGTACTTTTGCACCCTCGAAATAATACCCGACCTTTTTCTGTGGAAAGGTATAGAATTAATTAACAGCATATTGATATTAAAAATTTAAAGCATTGAAGATAAAGAAAGTTCTTGTTTCTCAGCCAAAACCGACAACAGAGAAGTCTCCTTATTTTGACATTGCTGAGAAATACGGAGTGAAGATAGATTTTCGCCCGTTTATAAAAGTAGAGAGCCTGACTGCAAAGGAATTCAGACAGCAGAAAGTATCTATTTTGGACCATACAGCTATCGTGTTCACATCACGCCATGCAATAGACCACTTCTTTAATCTTTGTGTGGATTTACGTGTTACGATACCTGAAACAATGAAGTATTTCTGTACATCAGAAGCAATCGCACTCTATATACAGAAATATGTACAGTACAGAAAACGCAAAGTGTTCTTCGGACCAAGTGGAAAGTTTGCAGACTTGCTTCCTACTATCATCAAACACAATACAGAGAAGTATTTCATCCCAATGTCGGATGTTCACAACGATGAAGTAAAAGACTTGCTCGACAAACACAAGATACAGCACACAGAGGCTATCATGTATCGCACTGTAAGCAATGACTTTACACCGGAAGAAAGTTTTGATTACGATATGTTGGTATTCTTCAGCCCTGCAGGAATACAATCGTTGATGAAGAACTTCCCTAACTTCGAGCAGAAGGACATCGCAATAGGATGTTTCGGACCTACAACAGCCAAGGCTGTGAAAGATGCAGGACTGCGTCTTGATCTTGAAGCTCCATCTGCAGCAGCTCCGTCAATGCCTGCCGCACTTGATTCTTTCATTCGCGAACATAATAAGTAAATAAAAGAACAAATATCACCCATAATCGGGAGTTTTGTATCGGGAAAGTTTTTAACTTTGCGGTGCGGAACTCCCGATTTGTTTTTTAACATCATAAAATAAGGATTAATGAGCGAGAAGAAAATATTCACATTACAGAAGGAAGAGAGACTGAACAGCAAAACAATCATAGAAAAGCTGTTTTCAGGTGGAAGCAAGTCTCTGCCGGCATTCCCGCTCAGAATAGTCTACATGTCTGTGGAGGAAGAATCGCTTCCCACAATATCACTCCTTATAAGCGTTCCGAAAAAGAAGTTCAAAAGAGCCGTAAAAAGAAACCGTGTAAAAAGACAGATAAGAGAAGCTTACAGGAAAAACAAATTCATACTGAAAAATATTCTGGAAAAGGAGAACAAGAAAGCCGCAATAGCTTTCATCTGGCTTGGAAACGAGCTATGTGACTCTACAGAAATAGAAAGCAAAGTAATAAAGCTGCTCCAGCTGGCATCCGAGAAATTTGTCTGAAAGATGAAAATCATAAAACTGATATTTACATATCTGCTACTGGCTCCGGTCTATTTCTACAGAAACTGTATTTCGCCGTTTACACCTCCGTCATGCAGGTTCACCCCTACGTGCTCACAATACGCCATAGAGGCCTTAAAGAAGCACGGTCCTGTCAAAGGTTTGTACCTCACTATAAGAAGGGTCTTGCGATGTCATCCGTGGGGTGGCTCAGGATATGATCCGGTGCCTTAATCCAATATACCACTATCATGATTACTGATATCCATTCACACAACGTTTCAGCCATGCATGAATACAAAATAAACAGTTTCTGCATGAAAGACAAGGATACCGTAGATTTCATATCAGCAATACATATTTCTATAGGTATCCATCCGTGGTATGTTACTACAGACGACATAGAAGAACAGACAGAATGGATAAAACAAACTGCAATAAACGACAAACGCGTAATTGCAATAGGCGAATGCGGAACAGACAAACTGTGCAATACAGATATGAATCTGCAGTATGAAGCTTTCTGCAACTGCATAACCTTATCGGAAGAACTAAAACTCCCCCTCATAATCCACTCAGTAAAAACATCTAACGAAATAATAAGACTCCGAAAATCAATAAAACCAAAACAGGCATGGATTATACATGGTTTCCGTGGAAAGCCTGAACAGGCATTACAATACATAAACAATGGATTATATTTGTCTTTCGGAAAGTTATATAACACTGAATCAATAAAAATAACACCTCACGACAGACTGTTGTTTGAAACAGACGAACACAGCGGAAACATCATAGAAATAATCACAAATGCAGCGAAAACACTTGACATTCCGACCGATAAAATACAGAACATCGCATCAGAAAATGCTAAACGTCTCTTTTTTAATAGATAAAAATTGGTTATTCAGATAAAGTGTCGTAATTTTGCCATCAACAACTAACGGTAAACGAAGTTAAACCAAAAATTTTATATGTTAAACTAAGAATTTCATTCGATGAACTTTGTAGAAGAATTAAGATGGCGCGGAATGGTACACACCATGATGCCAGGCACAGAAGAACTACTTGAAAAAGAAATGGTAACAGCTTACCTCGGTATTGACCCTACTGCAGACTCTTTGCACATCGGTCACTTATGCGGCGTTATGATGTTAAGACATTTCCAGCGTTGCGGCCACAAGCCGTTGGCTCTTGTAGGTGGTGCTACAGGTATGATTGGCGACCCGTCCGGAAAATCACAGGAACGTAACCTGCTGGATGAAGAGACATTGCGCCATAATCAGGAGTGTATCAAGAAGCAGTTGGGCAAATTCCTCGATTTCGAATCGGATGCCCCAAACAAAGCAGAACTGGTAAACAACTATGACTGGATGAAAGACTTCTCATTCCTCGACTTCGCACGTACAGTAGGAAAGCACATCACCGTAAACTACATGATGGCAAAAGACTCTGTACAGAAACGTCTTAATGGGGAAGCACGCGACGGACTTTCATTCACTGAATTTACTTATCAGTTGTTGCAAGGATATGACTTCCTGCATCTGTATGAAACCAAGAACTGTAAACTTCAGTTGGGTGGTTCCGACCAGTGGGGTAACATCACCACAGGTGCCGAACTGATTCGCCGTACAAACGGTGGTGAGGTTTACGCACTTACATGTCCGCTTATAACAAAAGCCGACGGTGGTAAGTTCGGTAAGACAGAATCAGGAAATATATGGTTGGATCCTCGATATACATCTCCATATAAATTCTATCAGTTCTGGCTCAACGTTAGCGATGAAGACGCTAAGAAATATATCAAGATTTTCACTTCAATATCAAAAGAAGAAATCGACAGCCTGATAGCTGAACATGAGGCAGCTCCTCACTTGCGCGTTCTTCAGAAACGTCTTGCCAAGGAAGTTACTATCATGGTTCACTCTGAAGAAGACTACAATGCAGCTGTTGAAGCATCAGGAATCCTGTTCGGCAATGCAACTTCAGAAGCTCTGAAGAAACTTGACGAAGATACTCTTCTTTCTGTATTCGAAGGTGTTCCACAGTTCGAAGTTGCCAAATCAGAGATCGAAGCCGGAATAAAGGCTGTTGACCTGTTTGCTGAAAAGACAAACATCTTCCCTTCAAAAGGCGAAATGAGAAAGATGGTACAGGGCGGTGGTGTTTCTTTGAACAAAGAGAAACTTGCTGCATTCGACCAGACTATCACAAGTGAAGATCTGCTTGACGGTAAATATCTTCTCGTACAGCGTGGAAAGAAGAACTATTATCTGATTATTGCAAAATAAACACACACACAATAATTACACATTAGAGACCGCAGGACAATCAGTTTCTGCGGTCTTTATTTTTTTATTATACCTCTTTTGTCATCTTATATCAAATACTTCAATGAAAAATCGCTTATTCCTAATATCATATTATACACTTGCCACAATTAAAGCCATATTTCGTGTAACATCTTTGTAATATATGCTACATTTGTGTTTAATAAACTAATTATTAGATATATACATTTAAGGGATAAAATCAGATTAATATTAATGTTAAGCGATTGTAACATGTTTGTAACACCAAACTGTCATTTTTGCGTCGTGAAAATTAAGCAAGCTATAAACATGAGAAAGATTTTACTAAGTGTGATGTTGGCACTTGCAATACCAACAATAACATTTGCAAAAGAAAAAAAGGAGGAGAAAAAAGGAAGTGCAATCATTACCATCTATTCTGATTTGCATTCAGGATTCGGAACTGTGAACAACGACAGAGGTTTTAATTTGGACAGAGCCTACATTGGCTACCAGTATAAATTACCTCACAATCTCTTGATAAAGGCGGTTATGGACTTCGACCAGTCAGACGACGTTGACGACATACAGAGAGTAGGCTTTATCAAAAACGCAATGGTTTCATGGAAACACGAAGGACTGACATTGAACGGAGGTTTGATAAGCACCACACAGTTCAAGACTCAGGAAGATTTCTGGGGCAAACGCTACGTTATGAAATCATTCCAGGATGAATATAAATTCGGTAGCAGCGCCGACCTCGCTGTATCTGCAGCATACAAATTTTGCGATATTTTTTCTGCCGACGTAATAGTAGCAAATGGTGAAGGCTACAAAAAAGTACAGGTGGACGACGGTCTCCAGTACGGTGCCGGCTTGACACTCACTCCGGTAAAAGGATTTATGGTGCGTGCATACGGTTCATACAACGAAGCCGGACAGAGCATAAAAGATGCAGCACAGAACAAAGACGATGTAAAAGGAACTACAAACCTCGCATTCTTTGCAGGATATAAAAACTCTGCATTCTCTCTTGGAGCAGAATACAACTGGATGAAGAACACCAAGTTTGCCAATGGCAACGACAAGAGTGGTGCTTCTGTTTACACAACAATAAACCTTACAAAGAAAATCAACATATACGGACGCTGGGACTATCTCACATCAAAAGACTCATGGGACAGCACTAAAGACGGAATGGCCGGTATGGCTGGTGTAGAATTCAAGTTGGGAAAATATGTAAAGCTATCTCCTAACTTCAGAATATGGGCACCTAAGGCAGACGGAACGAAGAACCTTACATACGCATACTTAAACGCTTCTTTCGCTCTCTAATAAGAAATATTCAGACAGTGTCCGAACAATAATTAAACAACTATAAAACAACAGAATATTAATTTTTAAGGTATGAAAAAGATTTATTTATCACTCATTGCAGGTGTGTTTGCAGCAATAGTTTCTTCTTGCGGCGGACAGAAATCAAACGGAGTAGAACTTACAGGTGCCGGAGCAACATTCCCACTTCCTTTCTACACTATGTCATTTGACTCTTACGGAACAACAGGCAACAATAAAGTATCATACGGAGGTATCGGCAGTGGCGGCGGTGTCCGTAACCTTAAAGACGGTATCGTTGATTTCGCCGGTAGCGACGCATTCCTTTCAGACAAGGAAATGAGCGAAATGAAACCGGTGGTACACATCCCGACTTGTATGGGTGCCGTGGTATTGGCATACAACCTTCCTGAAGTTACAGCCTTGAACCTTTCAGGTGATGTGATAGCTGACATCTTCGCCGGTAAAATCACAAAATGGAACGACGAACGTCTTCAGAAATTGAACCCTGACACAAAACTCCCTGAAAAGGATATTATCCCTGCATACCGTTCAGACGGTAGTGGTACAACTTTCGTATTCACTGACTATTTGAGCAAAGTAAGCGAAGACTGGAAAAACAACTTCGGCAGCGGCAAGACAGTTGACTTCAAAGTTGGTCAGGCAGCCAAAGGTAACCCTGGCGTAGCAGGTATCATCCGTCAGACTCCATACTCAATCGGTTATATCGGTTCTGAATATGCTTTCGCACAGAAAATACCATACGCAAGCGTTATGAATGTACGTGGCGAACTGGTTACTCCATCTACAGAAAGTATCTCTGCGGCTGCTGCAGGCGAAATTCCACAAGACACTCGCTGCTCAATCACAAATGCTGACGCTGCAGGTGCATATCCTATCAGCTGTTTCACTTGGTTGATTATCTACAAAGAACAGAACTATTCTGACCGTACTATCGAACAGGCTAAAGCTACTCTTGACATGCTTCAGTACATGTTGAGTGCTGATGTTCAGAAAACTACTGAAACTGTACACTACGCTCCACTGCCACAGAGCGCAATCGAAAAGAGCCTCCAGAACTTGAAAGAAGTTACTTTCGACGGACAGGCTATCCTAAAATAAAATAATTAAGTTTTGACAAAAAAGTTGGCAAGGCAATATGCCATGCCAACTTTGTAAACTTATTAAAGCCTAACTAAAAAACAAATCAACATGCAAGACAAGATATTCAGGGCATTACTCATAATATCGGCAATAATAATACCGGTTATCGGTGTTGGGATTGTATTCTCTTTGGTGAATGATGCTTCAGGAGCATTCAAGGAATTCGGTTTCTGGAATTTCATTTTCTCTGATGATTGGGTAACTACAGCCGGAAAAGAGAAATACGGTGCGCTGCCGTTCATAACAGGTACACTTCTCACCACACTTCTTGCACTGCTCATGTGTATTCCATTCTCGCTTCCTGTTGCACTATTTACCGGCGAATATTTCAAAGGAAAGAAAATAGCAACCATACTGAGTACCGTAGTAGATTTGCTTGCAGGTATCCCGTCTATCATATATGGTTTGTGGGGATTCTATGCTCTTCGCCATGTATTTATGCATCTTAACCTTTCTCCACAAGGTTCCGGAATTCTGACAGCAGCTTTCGTACTTGCCATCATGATTGTGCCATACGCAGCATCGCTTAGTGCCGAATTCATAAAGATGGTTCCGTCTGATCTGAAAGAAGGAGCATACGCAATGGGAGCCACACGTGCCGAAGTAATCCGCCGCGTTATATTCCCTATGGCAGGTTCAGGTATCTTCTCGGCATATATCCTCGCTATCGGACGCGCATTAGGTGAAACCATGACAGTGACAATGCTTATCGGTAACACAAACCAGATGCCTGAGACACTGAGAACTACAGGAAACACCATGGCAAGTATCATTGCCAACCAGTTTGGTGAAGCTGACGGATTGAAACTTTCATCACTCATCGCAATCGGATTGCTTTTGTTCCTCATTACAGCAATAATAAACATGATAGGAAAGATATTGATACGTCGCGCCCAGCACGTATAACAATTCATCAATCAGAAGAATATGATAGTAAAAGACAATAAACTACAGATACGAAAATTCAAGAACGGACTCCTGTTCTGGACCGTATGCATACTTTCCGGTCTGACAGCGATACCGTTGCTTGCCATCCTCGGAGAAGTGTTCATAAAAGGTTGGGAACAGTTGGGATGGTCATTTATCACAGAAGCCACACCGAACGCCTATAAGGCAATGCAGGCAATGGAAGCAGGCGAAACAATACCGGGAGGTATAGCCAACGGTATAGTTGGAACTTTCCTTATGCTGTTCCTTGCCGCGATAGTAGCCATTCCTGTAGGAATATTCTGCGGTATCTGCCTTTCAGAGTACAGAGGCAACTGGTTTGCAACAATAGTAAGTTATCTTACCGACCTTCTTCAGGGTACACCTTCAATTATCATAGGTATTATCACATATATATGGGTTGTAGTTCCGATGAAAGGATATTCGGCATTTGCCGGAAGTGTTGCACTGTTCATAATGATGCTTCCACTAATCATCCGTTCCACAGAAGAGACAATGAAAATTCTTCCGGAAACACTCAAGGAAGCAGGTCTTGCACTTGGGGGAAGCTACTGGAGAGTAATGCTTCAGGTCATGGTTCCATCGGCATTCGGAAGTATATTCACAGGTATCCTGCTTGCCATCTCGCGTGTGGTCGGCGAAACAGCACCACTCATGTTTACAGCACTTGGAGGCGCAGCAATAAGCTGGAATATGGCACGCCCGATGTCGGCAGTACCATTGCTTATCTGGGAATTCTTCAACGACCCTAACCTCCAAAGCCTCATTTGGGGAGCATCGTTGTTCCTGCTCACCTTCGTATTATGTTTAAACTTATTAGCTAAAAGAATTGCAAAGAAATGGAAAATATAAAAGATCCTATCCTTCAAATACAGAACGTATCAATATCATATACAGGAAATATACTTGCAGTAAAGAATGTAAGTGCCGATGTTGAGAAAAATACTATCACAGCCATCATGGGACCTTCAGGCTGCGGTAAGAGTACATTGCTGCGTGCAGTAAACCGTATGCACGAGCTTTACAAGAATATCAACGTTACAGGCAAGATATTGCTTAACGGAGAAAACGTTCTCGAAATGGACCCTACGGAAGAACGCCGCCGCATCGGTATGGTATTCCAGCGTCCTAATCCGTTCCCTACAATGAATATCTACGATAACGTACTTGCAGGATATATACTTAACGGTATAAAACTTCCTAAGAGCAAGAAAGACGAGATAGTGGAACGCAACCTCCGCAATGTAATGCTTTGGGACGAAGTGAAAGACTCACTCACAAAACGTGGTACTTTCCTTTCGGGAGGTCAGCAGCAGCGTCTGTGCATCGCACGTTCACTGGCATTGCAACCAGACATTCTGCTTATGGACGAGCCTACTTCTGCTCTTGACCCTATCGCTACAAAACACATCGAGGAGCTTCTTATCGAACTGAAGAAGGAAGTGACTATCCTTATCGTGACACACAACATGTCGCAGGCAAAACGTATCTCAGACCGTTCAATGTTCATGTTCCTTGGCGAACTGATAGAATATGATGAGACACAGAAGATGTTTACCAATCCTAATGATGAACGCACTCGTGCATACCTCACTGGTAAAATGGGATAATAATATTTATGTTGTAGTAGAAAAAGGACTGTTTCCCGGCATTGCAGGGATAACGGTCCTTTTTCATCTTATAAAATTCTCTGCCCTACCCGGTGACAACATTTCCCATAATGACGCCACAACCCAGCCTGGAGCAAAAATATCATTATAATAACCTTTTCCGTTTTTACCATAATCCCAGTTAGTATGTTGCACCACCTCAGGATAAAAACCTGTTTTGGCAACACCACACATATGTCCCTCATGAGGTAACAGCTGACGCATAGATGAAGTCATTACTTCAGAGAACTCTACAAAACGTTCATCATCAAACTCTTTTGAAAGCCAGCGGAGTACATCTACAAAATCAAATACAAACACATCTATATGATTATTCTCGACAGACACATTCCCCCAGCCGCGTGTTTTCAAACCTATATCACCCAACATCTGACCTTTAGCAAAGGGTACATCCCATGTGTAATACCATGACAACGCAAAATAGGCTGCTTTTTTTGCAAGTTCTGCATAATATTCATGTTCATGTCCGTCCGTAGCCAATGCCAGATAATAAGCAGCGGTAGAGGCATATAGTGAAGACTCTTTATCCTCGCAGTTGGCATCTAGTGTAGATGAGAAATAATCAGACTTCGAAATAAGTTGTTTATCCAAATACTCTACAGAGCGTTTCGCTGCTTCAAGATAACGTATATCATTAAAATATCTGTATCCCATAACCAAAGGGAGTGTAGCTGAAGGAGTGCTTCCTCCTGAACTGTCCACTACAGACAAACTACCTTTAAACTTACGAGGGAAACTTCCATCCTGATTCTGCAATGTCAAAAAGGCATCAAGCATTTTCCTGATACGTTCCTCCCATTCCGTATGCTTTCGCCCACGACGTCGCTCATAATCCAGATAATATAAAACTGCATACACCCCCTCTGACTGGCGACGAATACTATAATTCTTTTCCACAAAACCACGTCTGAAATGTATTACTTCCTTAAAGAAACCATGTCTGGAAAAACCTTCGTCAAGATATGAATCAAAAATACCATTTGCCATATCTACCAGTTCACTGCGATTTGTTTCCTCACCGTATTCCAAAGCATTGAATGCATTCAATAATGTGCGTCCCACAAAACCTACCTCGGCTACATCATGTTTCTCGCAATCGTCAGTACGCAATTCCACACCAGAGAAATACTTTACAGAAGTATTATCTATATAACTTTCAACAAAGAAATTACTCAATACTTCTTTCATTATTTCGTCGGTATATGGTGTTTCCACAGGAGTCGGTCTGTATAAATCATAACAATATTCCCATGCTTTGCTGACACATTCGGAGAAATCCGCTGCAGAATTTTCATTGATTTCCCATTTCAATTCTATGCTTTGTCCTTTCTTCAACAATTGAAAAGCCTGTACAGATGGAGCAAGAGTGAGTTTACGAATATATGTTTCCGGAGCCTCCCTATATGGAAATCCGAAAGATAAAGTTGCCATCCCATTTACGTTTTCGAAACCGGTATAGCCTATAGATGTTTTACCAGAAAGAATAATTTCTCCTTCAGTGTGTGTAGCCAACGCATCGCAACAAAAATCGGCTATACGAGTGACAGACACAGACTTCTTATGCTTTTCATCATAAACAGTAGTCATAGGTGTACTCAAGCGGTCCTCGCGAACCAACCAACTATCGGAAGAATGAAACGAAGGAGCTTTCTTAGGCGAACGTAGATTTCGCCTGTACCAAAACCCGGGCATATAGAACAAACAATCATCGTGACGTAAATTGGATTTCAACTGCTGACCGAAATTGAAATAAACATCTTCGAGAGCTGTTATCCAAACCACTATCCGCTTTGTCTTTTCACTACCTGTTATATTTTGATAGACAAGTACAGGCAACTCCCTATCACCAACCAGCTGATAGCCATCATACCCCACCAGTTTATTCAATCGTAAAGGGTAATGAACAGATTTATTTCCAGGTGTCTTCAAAGCTATGTATGCAGAGACATTCTCAGAAGTATATTCAAATGCATTTATACATCCTATAAACATTCCCAAAGTAATCCCTGACAGTAATCTTCTGATATTCATGATATTATTATTTAGGCATTTATTATGCAAATATAAACTTATTATTAACTTTTACATACAGAAAAGTAATATTATTCAGTAATATTTGAAATAATACAATAACAAAGCCAAACATGAGTACATTTTTTATTCAAAATAGATTGTTTTTTTTATCAAAAACGCTTTGTCATTCGATTCTAAATGGGCTGTTATTCGATTCTAAATGACAGTCCATTTTTTAAAAACGTATCAACACCCTATTATAAAGAAACTTTAAGATTGTCATACTGTTATCATTATCAATTCTTTATTATCTTTGCGCTTGTTTTTGACGATAATAACAGAACCAACGGTCAATGAAATGAAATTAAATATATAATTCATGAAACAGTACAACAAGATTAACAACCTGGTTGGATGGCTTGCTTTCGCTATTGCAGCTATAACTTACTGCATGACTATCGAGCCGACAGCCAGTTTCTGGGACTGCCCGGAATTTATCACCACCGGTTACAAACTGGAAGTAGGACACCCGCCAGGCGCACCTTTCTTCATGCTTACGGCAAATCTATTCAGCCTGTTCGCTTCCGATCCTTCGCAAGTGGCGTTGATGGTCAATATCATGAGTGCACTGATGAGTGCGGCATGTATCCTTTTCCTTTTCTGGAGTATAACACATCTGACAAAAAAACTGGTATGTCCGAACATTGAGGATATGACCACAGGCAAACTGATTACTATAATGGGATCGGGTCTTGTGGGTGCTTTGGCATATACCTGGAGTGATACATTCTGGTTCAGTGCGGTAGAAGGTGAGGTTTATGCTTATTCCAGCTTGTTTACAGCCCTGGTTTTCTGGCTCATACTGAAATGGGAAAACCGTGCGAACGAGCCTCACAGTGACCGATGGCTGATACTTATCGCTTATCTTACAGGACTTTCGATTGGTGTACACCTGCTTAACCTGCTGTGTATTCCTGCAATTGTACTGGTTTACTACTACAAAAAGAATCCTAACGCTAATCTGAAGGGAAGTCTTTTAGCTCTCTGCGGTTCAATGGTTATTATTGCTGCTGTACTTTACGGTATCGTACCGGGTATCGTAAAAGTGGGAGGATGGTTCGAACTGTTGTTTGTCAACAGTCTAGGAATGCCTTTCAACACAGGACTTATCGTATATATCATAATCATGGCGGCATCACTCATCTGGGGTGTTTACGAAAGCTATACAGTACGCAGCCGCAAACTGATGAATATATCATTCCTGCTTACATTGGGGCTTCTAGGTATTCCGTTCTACGGACACGGATGGAGCAGCGTAATAATAGGTATAATCGTACTTGGTATCCTGGCTGCATATCTGTTTGCAGATTTGAGCGAAAAATTCCGTGTAAGCGCACGCACTCTGAACACTTCACTGCTGGCTCTGATGATGATTGTAGTGGGATATTCTTCATACGCTGTGATAGTGATACGTTCGTCGGCAAATACTCCTATGGACCAGAACTCACCTGAAGATATCTTCACTCTGGGTGAATACTTAGGACGCGAACAGTACGGAACCAGACCTTTGTTCTACGGACAGGCATATTCATCAAAACCTGCATTGAAACAGGTTGACGGCGGATGTGTATACGATGTAGAAGAAGGTGCTCCTGTATATCAACGCAAGGAAAAGGAAACTCCTGACGAAAAGGACAGCTACGAAGTGGTACGTCACAGAACTGAATACAAGTATGCTCAGAATATGCTGTTCCCGCGTATGTACAGCGAATCGCATGCCCAGGCTTACGAAGCATGGTTAGGCGGAATAAAGGGTAAGCAGGTTCCTTACGACCAGTGTGGCGAAATGATTATGGTGAAGATTCCTACTCAGTGGGAAAACATCAAGTTCTTCTTTATATATCAGGTGAACTATATGTACTGGAGATACTTCATGTGGAACTTTGCAGGACGACAGAACGACATTCAGGGTCAGGGCGAAATTGAACACGGTAACTGGATTACGGGTATTCCGTTCATTGACAATATGCTCGTAGGCGACCAGACATTCCTGCCTGACAGTCTGAAGAACAACAAGGGACACAACGTGTTCTACTGTCTGCCTCTGATATTGGGACTTATAGGTCTGTTCTGGCAGGCATATAAGGGCGACAAGGGTATTCAGCAGTTCTGGATTGTATTCTTCCTGTTCTTCATGACAGGTCTTGCCATTGTGCTTTATCTGAACCAGACTCCGTTACAGCCTCGCGAACGTGACTATGCATACGCCGGATCGTTCTATGCTTTTGCAATATGGATTGGCCTTGGTGTGGCCGGTATCACTGAATATCTTCGCAAGAAGATGAACGAGACTACTGCCGCTTCCATCACTGCTGTACTGTGTCTGCTGGTGCCTCTGCAGATGGTGAGCCAGACTTGGGACGACCACGACCGCAGCGGACGTTATACTTGCCGCGACTTCGGACAGAACTATCTGAAGACTGTTCAGGAAGAGGGTTGCCCTATCATATTCACTAACGGTGACAATGATACCTTCCCATTGTGGTATAATCAGGAGACTGAAGGTTTCCGTACAGACGTACGTGTATGTAACCTAAGCTATCTGCAGACAGACTGGTATATCGACCAGATGAAACGTCCTGCATACGAATCTCCTTCTGTGCCTATCAACTGGGAACGTATCGACTATGTGTCGGGACATAACGAGGCTGTATATGTTCGTCCTGAGGCAATGCAGACTATCAACAACTATTATAAGCAGAATCCAGAAGAGGCCAAAGCCGAGTTCGGCGATAACCCATACGAACTGAAGAATATTCTGGAACACTGGGTGAGAAACTCTAAGGACGGACTCCAGATGATTCCTACAGACAGTATAGTGATCAAACTGGACAAGGAAGCTATCAAACGCTCCGGAATGCTTACACCGGATTCTATTCCTGACTACATGCACTTGTCGCTGAAAGGCAAGAGAGTATTGTATAAGAGTGAGTTGATGATGCTGGAAATGCTTGCGAACACTAACTGGGAAAGACCGCTGTACATGGCCATCACCGTTGGTTCGGACAATCACCTGAACCTGACAAACAACTTCCTGCAGGAAGGTCTTGCTTACAGAATTACTCCTTTCGACAATAAGAAGCTAGGAAGAAGCATTGACAGCGAAAAGATGTACGACAATCTGATGAACAAGTTCAAGTTCGGAGGTATTGACAATCCTGACATCTATCTGGATGAAACAGTGACACGTATGTGCGATACTCACCGCCGCATGTTCGTACAGCTCAGTACTCAGCTTATCAAGGAAGGTAAGAAAGACAAGGCTGTAAAAGCGCTTGATTATTGCGAAAAGGTTATTCCTAGCACTACTGTTAGACATGATTATATCTACAGCAGTTCGAAAGAAATGGCTGACAATTACATTACACTTGGTGAATATAAGAAAGCTGAGAATATTCTTGACCAGATAGCCAACGACAATGTTCAGTACATAGCATGGTATCTGAGCCTTGACGACTCACGTTTCGCTCTGTCATACGAAAACTGCCTGCGCAATATCTACTGTCTTGACGAGATATGCAAGAGTCTGGAAAAAATAAAGGACGACAAGACAGGCGAAGTATGCCAGACTGCTGTTCACTACAATCAGAAGTTCCAGGAACTGTATTCACTGCTTGAAACAAGAGTAGGAAAGAATTGATTTACCGAAAATGTTTATAGAACAACCCCCACAAATAATAAGATACCTTTATCCATCCGCCATTTGGCGAATGGATAAAGACAAAAAGGCAGTATATCTGACATTCGATGACGGACCGATACCCAGAGTAACTCCATGGGTGCTTGATGTCCTTGACAAATATGGGATAAAAGCAACTTTCTTTATGGTGGGAGATAATATCCGTAAACATCCTGATGAGTTCCGAATGGTAGTGGAAAGGGGACACAGGATAGGGAATCATACATTCAATCATATCCGCGGACTGAGCTATGACATAAACTCATATCTTGAGAACACGGACAAGGCATGCAGAATGATGATGAACACAGATTTGTTCAGACCTCCTCACGGATATATGAGTCCGAAACAGTACGCCGAGCTGAAAAAAAGATATAAGATTATAATGTGGGATCTTGTGACACGCGACTATAACCGTAAGTTTACAGGCGAACAGATACTGCAGAAAGTAAAGAAATATGTTCGCAACGGCTCGATAATCACCTTCCACGATTCACTGAAATCGGAAGAGAACATCAGATATGCTCTGCCTAAAGCTATCGAATGGCTGATGGAACAGGGATATGAATTTAAGGTCTTCGATTGAATAAGAAAACAATAAAGCCATCATTACATTTGGTATAGAATACCTGTAACGATGGCTTATTTTCATTATAAATAGTAGGTTGTTATTTTACTGTAACAGACAGCGGGTTTCTAACCTTTTTGGCATACTCCTCAAGATATGAGTTCCATTTTTCATCATCGAATCCGCATTTACTCCATGCAGAACCCCAATAATATTCGAACTCATCACCCGGCTGGTATGTATTGATACCTATTACATGGCCCAAAGCCCCTGACACAGGCTTCTCAAAAAGCTGTACTTTTGTCTGCTCAAGTGTATTAGGGAATACGGCACCAACGTAAACTATTCCATTTCCAGCTTTATGATCTGTTGTCGGATCGGCATATGATATATAACCTCCATCTTGATCCATTGAATATCTGTCAGGAAGAGCCTCGTGCAATACAATACCTACACCTAACGGATAGTCTTTCTTCAATGAAGTATAGCTTACTGTAGTTTTGTTCAAGTGCGAACCTTTATCAAGTTGAATCAGACGTGTTTCAACAACTGTAGTATCTCCATCGATAGTCAGAGGGTTGAATTCCAGTTTTACAGTAAATCTGAGAGGACCGTTATCAAGTATCTCAAAATTCTTATAGCAATATGGATATACTATAGCCGAATCAGGCATAAGAGCTGCCGTACCACCACCAAGTGTAGGCCCTACAGTATAACAGTCCATACCGTTTCCATGGTCTATATGATATGATATGGCATTTGCAAGACTGTCAGCCTCTGCCTTTTTGCCTTCTTCACATAGTTTCTTTATCATAGCTCTGGCATCCTTATCCAACTCCATTGCATAACGATCTTCGACAACGAGTTCCGAAACACTCTTTGTCAAAACATCATATCCGAAACCTTTATCACCTCTTTTCTGAAAAGCAGGGCCATAGACACGATATGCTGATTTATCATTTTCCCACGCTATATCGTCAAGCCTTTCAGGATACTGACGACCATAAACCAAAGTATTCACATGCGAAGGCTGTCCTTTGACAATACTATAAGACACTGTAGCTTGTGCCTTAACTGTAACCGGGAATATTATCTTATTGTCGGCAGTATGCTGATATGGAACTTCAGCTTTATTCTCATCAGTAATAATAAACTCTGCTGTCTCGTCAAGGTTAAGTTTTCCAAGTACGTCATCAGCTGAGACTTCTACTATTTCTTCTACGCGGTCTATTGTCAGCGGATTTGAGACAGACACTGTAATCCCTTTCTCCTGTGCACATGAGGCCATAATCGCAACAACAGCAGCAGATATAAATAACTTTTTCATACTTAATTTATAAGGCTTAAAAATCGAGTAGGAGGAAAACGAAGTAGTTTTCTTCCTACTTTCGTTTTCCGACCTCTCACACCACCACGCATGCGGTTCCGCACGTGGCGGTTCTTTACTATGGATGCCTTTCGAATACTTCGAAAGACACTTCCACGACATCATCTTCAACCATCCATTTGTAGGTCTGCGCTCCTTTATACACTTCGGATTCCGTCCTATCTCTTTAAAGGCAGCCCAATACTTCTGTCTTGGTTTTATGCATTCATTCCAACAAACGGTAGTTTTCAGTTCTGTCGTTTAAATAAAGTTCGGTCCTTCCCTATAGGCATACATGCCTTGGGTACTACGACCTCTGCTGACTTCTCACGGCAAGCTTTACTCCATCATGGTACTTCGAATGATTCATCTTCACCATATGTCCGTGAGACCTCCTCGGATAAGGGTATTAACTTTCCATCTTATGTCTGCTCCATTTACACCAACCGTTCCGAATAGCTACAGGGCTTTGGTTTGTTTGGCAACCTTACCCACGGTCATATGCCTTATATGAAGTTTCTGTTCGTCAGACCAGATGTTTGCCGCCGGCTTCTTTCAGATTCCAACTCGCGATGGACACCCTTGCTTTTGGCTGTATGATTCCCGCTATTAGGGCTCATTAGGGACTTGCACCCGTTAGCTAATACTCATGCCGAGCATACCAAAAAAAGTCCTACCGGAAAGCAGTATTCCGGCAGGACCCGATATTATTATTTCATTCTCTATTGGCGACCATGAATTATTTAGGCTGCTTTCCGATGTATGCCAAGATACCACCGTCAACATACAATACGTGACCGTTTACAAAATTAGAAGCATCAGAAGCCAAGAATACAGCTGGATCTGCCAAGTCTTCTGGGTTACCCCAACGAGCAGCAGGAGTCTTAGCTATGATAAATGCATCGAATGGGTGACGTGAGCCGTCTGCCTGACGTTCGCGAAGAGGAGCTGTCTGAGGAGTAGCGATATAACCCGGACCGATACCATTACACTGGATGTTGTATTCACCATATTCAGAAGCAATGTTGCGAGTAAGCATCTTAAAACCACCCTTAGCTGCAGCGTATGCAGAAACTGTTTCACGACCAAGTTCACTCATCATAGAACAGATGTTGATAATCTTTCCGTGACCTTTCTTGATCATGCTTGGGATAACTGCCTTAGAAACGATGAATGGAGCATTAAGGTCAACATCGATTACCTGACGGAATTCAGCTGCTGACATTTCGTGCATAGGGATACGCTTGATGATACCAGCGTTATTAACCAAGATATCGATTACGCCTACTTCATTTTCAATCTGAGCAACCAAAGCATTTACAGCTTCTTCATTAGTAACGTCACATACATAACCCTTAGCTTCTATACCAAGTTCTTTGTAAGCTGCGATACCTTTATCTACCAATTCCTGTTTGATATCGTTAAAAACGATTTTGCACCAGCTTTAGCGAATGCAGAAGCAATTGCGAAACCGATACCGTAAGATGCACCTGTTACAAGAGCAACCTTACCTTCAAGTGAAAAGTTTACCATAATAATACAATTAATAAATACTGTTTAATAAATCATCAGCACAAATGTAGTAAATTATTTCCGTTATCGCACACAAAAACATATAGAATATGTACAAAAAAGTTTAACATCATAAAAAGTATATATTCTTAAACATTTATGCACATTATTTTATACAAAAACATCAATTATATGTTGACAGTATATTACATATTTCATCCTGAAAACGTCTTGCTGAAACATATTTTAGAACATTCTGATTGATAATTACAAAAGCTATAGTATGCTTGGTGGAAGAAGTAACATAACCTGCCAATGAACAAACTCCTGTCAATGTTCCAGTCTTTGCTCTTACATTTCTAAAACATTTTCCTTTACTCATTCTATATTGAAGAGTTCCGTCAATACCTGCTATTGGCAGACTGTCGTAAAACGGATGAAATATAAAAGGTGAACTGAACGCATACTTCAAATACTCCATTATAAGCTCAGGAGACACATAGTTATAATCAGAAACTCCACATCCATCAACGATTCTAAATTTTCTACTGTCGAATCCAATATCTGACTTCATAAACTTATAAATGGCATTCTGACCATCCTTATGACTTAAGTTTTTCTTACCATTGCAAATTTCTCTTGTTGCGTGGAAAAATAATGCTTCTGCGGAAAGGTTATCGCTCTCCTTCAAGGCACGTTTAAGAACATCGTCTATATCCCTATAGACCGTGATTATTCCTTTTGTATTGCCAGGCACATTATTATATGTTATACTGTCTCTGGAGATGAATATTCCCTTTCCTTGCAACTGATAGCGAAGTGTATTCATGAAAAAAGCCTTCGTATCAAAAATATTCATCGAAGTACTTGCCTTGTGTTTTGAGCTACCGGATATAGATATTACATTACCATTGTTAAGCCAATTACGTGTCGCACTTACATAAGTTCCTGCTGGTGATGTCCTATTATCAATGGTATAAAAATCAGATTCAGGCTTAATCTCCACATCAGCTTTACTTCCACCAGACGGTGATATGCTTATATTAACGCAACCGCGATTCAGCATCAACGGAGACAAATATGGCTGAAAAGTATCCGGAGTATCGTCCCATGCCCATCCTGGTCCCCAATAAACAGAATCCATCATTGACACATCACCTATCAGACGACCTTTCACACCATGTATACCCATGTTTGATATAGCTTCAACCATGCTTTCCATATCTTCCTGCATAAATTCAGGGTCGAAATCACCTTTTACATATATATCACCATACAATGTGTCACCTTCGATATATCCTGAATATGACAGTCCGGTCTTTATTTGATAATCCTTGCCAAGAACAGAAAGTGCCGTCACCGATGTTATGACTTTTTCAACAGATGCCGGTCTGTAAAGCTTCTCAGCCTGGTATCTGTATAATTCTTTCTTCGAAGTAAGGTCATATACAAGAATTCCCACTTCGGATGTATTAAGAAACGAAGAGTTGTTGATAAGTGAATCTATTCTGTCGGATACTGTCTGCGAATATGATGATACACAGAATAGAAGTAGAGTAAATAATGAGAATGTTTTGAAAATAGTTTTTGTCATGTTTATCCCGTCTTATTATTATATCGTTTAAACGGTTTTTAAACACCGTTTGAACAGCGTTTAAAAACCGTCTACAAATATAGCGAGAATTGAAAATCAATGAAGTTAAAAGATTAAAACTCTCTGAAAATTTCACCTACAGTAGGATGAGGGAAGACAAATTTCTTGAAATCCTCAAGTTTTTTACCTCTTTCAATCATCATTCCGGCAATCACTATAAGTTCTGATGCAGGATTTCCTAATATATGTGCTCCTATTATAGTATCATTGGAGGTTGTAATTACCTTACATATTCCATTTACACCTTCGTTCTCGGCAACAAATCTTCCGGCGTATGCCATAGGTAGTTTCATCACTTTATAATCGAATCCTACTGCTTTAGCCATCTCTTCTGTCATACCGACAGACGCTACCTCTGGATTTGTATATACCACTCCGGGAATGGCTTTGTAACTCATATTATCGTCTTTTCCACATATATGACTTACAGCAACCTCTGCTTCTCTTACAGCAGTATGTGCAAGCATGGAAAAACCTGTGATATCACCACATGCATAAACTCCGTCAATAGAAGTCATCATAGTCTTAGTATCGACCATTATCCTGTGTTGTGGAGTAAACTCAAGAGAGAGATTTTCCAAGCCATATCCTTCTGTACATGCATGACGTCCGGCACTTACCAACAGTTTCGCGGATTCTACACATCCCTCACCATCAGCTGTCTGATACTTAACTGTGACTTTTCCTGATTCTCCGTTGCATATTTCTGTTACTTTGGCATCAAGCATGAAGTTAATACCTTTTTTGGTATATTCAGCTCTAAGAAGTGAAGCTATTTCTTTATCTATGCCTCCAAGAATTTCTGAAGTCATTTCTACGACAGTGACTTTTACTCCTAGACTGCAGAAATATGATGCAAACTCCATTCCTATTACTCCACCGCCTATTATAACAAGACTTTCCGGCAGTTCCTTGCAGTCGAGAGCTTCTCTGTGTGTCCAGAAATCTATCTTTTCCAATCCCTTTACAGGAGGTACAAATGTCTTGCTGCCTGTGCACAACATCAGTTTTTCACATTTATACACTTCATCACCACATTTTATTGTGTTTTTATCCTGAATATAAGCTTCACCCGTGACCACAGTAACCCCCGATTCGCTCATCTTGTTTTTTATTCCAAGCACAAGCTTACGGACTACTTTCTGTCTTCGACTTACTATCTTTGCAAGGTCAAATGATACATTATCTGCCTTTACAGCATATTTTGAGGCATTTCTGGCCCCGTCAAAAACTTTGGCTGAATATAACAATGTCTTTGTGGGAATACATCCTTCGTTAAGACAAACACCACCTAAAGCATTTTTCTCGAAAAGGACTACACTCAGACCGGCTTTACCGGCCGCTTCAGCGGCAGAGTAACCGGCTGGTCCGCCACCAATAATAGCTAATTGAAAATCCATAGTATATAAAGGTATAAAATTAGTTTGTATTTATTTTAAGATAACAAGTTTGCCATTCATCGACTTTAGTTTTGAAATAAAAGAATCTTTATTTCGCGGTGAAACTTGCACTTTTATCGTTTTATTGTTCCCATTGTATTTTATCTCAAGTCTGTAAAAAGACAATGCCGGAGCCCAGAATATCATCGAACGAACCGGTTTAACAGACTCTATCTGGTCAATATTCAGAGTGAAACTTTTGACGAAACGACCTGTTTCAACTCTCAACAAACCACTATCAGTTATAACATATTGTGTGTGTATAAGCATTTCTATCTCATAAATCACTAATATGGCCATAATCAGCGCCAGCACAGTGTCATGCATCCAGAAAAAAAAGAATAGAAGAAGAGAGGTGACTGATATAAGAATCCAATACCACCATCCTACTTCGGTCTTAAACGTTCTATCCATATATTCAAGAATTTATCAACAACCAAATAATTTTCTGTGAAGATAAAAATTAATTTACTAATAAACCACTAAATCGGATTTTCTTTATCTGTTTTTATGATTTATTTCATTGAAAAGTTTTATAAAATAACCGTATGCCATGAGCAATATGACAACTTTTTAGTAGTTTTGCATCGTAGATACAAATTTATTATGGTTAGGAAATTCGATTTTCTCGTTATCGGCTCTGGTATTGCCGGAATGAGTTTTGCGCTTAAAGTGGCGCATAAAGGATCGGTTGCATTGATATGCAAGGCCGGAATGGAAGAAGCCAATACTTATTTTGCACAAGGGGGTATTGCTTCTGTAACAAATCTCAAAGTTGACAACTTTGAAAAACATATCCATGACACAATGGTTGCAGGCGACTGGATAAGTGATCCTGCCGCTGTAGAAAAAGTCATTACAAATGCCCCAAAGCAGATAGAAGAACTGATTAAATGGGGAGTTGACTTCGACAAAAATGAAAAAGGAGAATTCGACCTTCATAAAGAAGGCGGTCATTCCGAATTCAGAATCCTTCATCACAGAGATAATACAGGAGCTGAAATCCAAACCAGCCTGATTGAAGCAGTAAAACAGCATCCGAATATTACTATATTCTCAAATTTCTATGCCGTTGAGCTTATCACTCAGCATCATCTCGGTATAATAGTTACACGACACACACCGGGTATAAAATGTTTCGGAGCTTACATTCTGAACGAAGAGACAGGCGAAGTGGATACCTTCCTTTCTAAAGTTACTGTAATGGCCACAGGAGGATGTGAAGCTGTGTACAGACACACTACAAACCCACTTGTAGCTACAGGCGACGGTATAGCAATGGTTTATCGTGCTAAAGGAGCCGTAAAGGATATGGAATTCATACAGTTCCATCCTACTGCACTATTCCATCCTGGCGATCGCCCAAGCTTCCTTATAACAGAAGCTATGCGCGGATATGGTGGAGTTCTCAGAAATCTTGCTGGAGAAGAATTCATGCAGAAATATGATCCGCGCTTATCACTTGCACCGCGCGATATAGTAGCACGCGCCATAGACAGCGAGATGAAACAGCGTGGTGAAGATCATGTATACCTTGATGTAACCCATAAAGATCCTGAAGAAACAAAGAAACATTTCCCTAACATATACAAGAAATGTTTGAGCTTGGGTATAGATATCACAAAAGACTATATTCCTGTTGCTCCTGCAGCGCATTACCTTTGTGGAGGTATTAAAGTGGACTTGGACGGACAGTCAAGCATACGCCGTCTGTATGCTATCGGCGAATGTTCTTGCACCGGTCTACACGGAGGAAACCGTCTGGCATCAAACTCCCTGATCGAAGCAATAGTTTATGCAGATGCAGCAGCACAGCATGCAATGAGCGTAATCGACAGATACGAATTTAATGAAGACATACCTGAATGGAATGACGAAGGTACAATAAGTACTGAGGAAAGAGTCCTTATTACGCAGAGCATGAACGAAGTAAATCAGATAATGGAATCTTATGTCGGTATTGTAAGAAGTAATCTCCGTCTTGTCAGAGCATGGAACAGACTTGATATCCTTTATGAAGAAACAGAAAGACTGTTCAAGCGCGTTAAAGCATCACGAGAAATATGCGAACTTAGAAATATGATCAACGTAGGATATCTAATTACACGTCAGGCAATGGAAAGAAAAGAAAGTAGAGGATTGCATTATACTATCGACTATCCGAAACATTCTGACGAAAACAAATAATAACAGATTACAAAAGTAAAAGACCGGTCTTCAAACCAAACATATATGATGAAGACCGGTCTTTTTTATGCATTATAACGACGGATTATGTATTATTTCAAGCAATATCGGTTTTAACCCACCTACAAAACATTCCACAGCAATAACCATCAGAATAAGTCCCATCAATCGCATCATAACATTATTACCCGTTTCTCCCATAAACTTTACCAAGCGAGTAGATAATCTCAAGATAATATATGTCAATATATATACTATAGCGATAACACTGACCAATGTCACTTTGAGAGCCCAATTATCCGCATCATCCATCAAAATAATACCATTTGCTATGGCTCCAGGACCACACAGCATTGGAATTGACAAAGGAGTAATGGATATATCATTTGCATATGCCTTTATTTCCTCATCTTTTAGCTTTGTATTCGTATATCTTGCCTGAAGCATATCATAGCCTATCTTTAGAATAATAATGCCTGCAGCAATCCTAAAACCGTTTGTAGAAATACCAAAGAATTTGAAGAGGAACTGACCACAGAAAGTAAAGCTGATCAAGATGAGAAAAGAAATGATTGTAGCGCGTTTCACAATATGACTTCTTTCACTTTCATCCAATCCCTTAGTCATGGTAAGAAACACAGGCATGGTACCTAAAGGATTAGTAAGAGTAAAAAACGATGTAAAACACAACAACGCATAAGGAATAATTGTATCCATAATAAAAACGTTTTTATATATCTACTACAAAGATATATTAGATTTTCATATAAAGAAAATAGTTAGTTATATATGAACGTAATATTTACATATTAATGTTTCCCATCTTACACAAAACCCTATATAACAGATATAATATCATTATAACCTGTATAAACGCGAAAATCCCCGAAGTATCTCTACCTCGGGGATCTTTCTCTCTAAAACGGCGACTACCTACTCTCCCACAATTAGCAGTACCATCGGCGTGACGAAGCTTAACTTCTCTGTTCGGAATGGGAAGAGGTGGAACCTTCGTGCTATAGTCACCTTAATATCTTTTTCTATATCAAGTCTTGCATGAAGCACAAACTGAAAATCCAATTTAGCAAAACTCTCTATTCTTTCAAGCGCTAAACGTATATAACACCCTCATGTGTTACGCGATAACAAAAGTCTACGGGCAATTAGTAATGCTCAGCTTTGCTGTCTCCAGCTTTACACCTGCATCCTATCAACGTCGTAGTCTACGACGACCCTGAGAAATCTTATCTTGTGGCCGGCTTCGTACTTAGATGCTTTCAGCACTTATCCGATCCAGACTTAG
>NZ_JADYTF010000292.1 GCF_021530995.1 Bacteroides caecigallinarum | reverse complement strand
GAGAAACAACGGTGCCATAGCTCAGTTGGTAGAGCAAAGGACTGAAAATCCTTGTGTCCCCGGTTCGATTCCTGGTGGCACCACTTTGAAGAAAAGCAAAAGACAGTAAAATCCTGATTTCCAAGTGGAATCAGGATTTTTTGTTTTCTCTCGACACGCAAAAAACGGCAAAATATTACCGTGTGAGGTGGAGCAAAAGGTGGAGATAAAAGGTGGAGCAAAAATCTCCACCGAATTAGAGTCTTTCTCACTGATTTGCAATGTTTTGCGTATCAAGAAAACGTGGTCGGTTTCCTACTTTTGTCCAAACTAAAAACTGTAGGAAAATGAAAAGAAGTTCATTCAATGTGCTTTTCTTCTTGAAGAAGACCAAGCTGCTGAAAAACGGAGAAGCATCCGTTTGTATGCGTATCACTGTAGATGGTACGCGAGTTGAAAACAACATCCGCAAAAGCATTGACCCGTCTCTCTGGAGTCAGGC
>NZ_JADYTF010000291.1 GCF_021530995.1 Bacteroides caecigallinarum | reverse complement strand
CGCATCAGCGTGTCCTCATCTGCTCCAGTGAGTTCTGCAACTATGCCCACCACTTCAACAATTATTAGCCATATTTTCTCTACAACAGTCAGTTCGTAGGCTCCTGTATACACATCCTTGAAAAGTCCTCCTATGGTTTCGTAATCCAGACTTCTTTTCAGTAAGGCCAATAAGTTATACCGTATCATGACCAGCGAAACATGTGCCAGTTGGGCAGTGAAGTCCCGTGCGGAGCAATCGGCCAGCCCAAGCAGTCGTTTGCTATCGGCAAAGAAGACTTCAATGGCCCAACGCATGGCGTAGATTTCGTATGCGCGCATGAAATCAACCGATGTATCGGTAGTGAGCAGCATTCTCCATCCCTCAGCTTTGCCGCGCCGGCAGAAGAACAGACGGACCTGCCGTGTGCCCAGTTTCACATCGGTCATGGCATAGTGAATATGGTAACGTCTGCTGTACCTTATCTGTCTTGAGGATGAAAGCCTGC
>NZ_JADYTF010000290.1 GCF_021530995.1 Bacteroides caecigallinarum | reverse complement strand
ATGTAATTCCTATTTCAATTTTTGCTTTATCAAATCCGGAATTTGCTAATTCTTTCATATTATCAAATCCTTTTTTTATTGAATCTGGAATGTTAGAATCAAGTTGAGATAGTGCGTGTTGATATTGTTGCTCTGGACTTTCTACTATCATTGGAATAGGTTTAGTAGCTATTTCTTTTTTAAAATCCCAATATAACCAACCGCCTATACCTATTACCACCAATACTATACATGCAATTATATATTTCCCGTATGATTCAAAAAAAGAATTTTCCTTGTTCTCAGCTTTGTCAATAGCTACACGAAATTCTGCTATAGTGCTATATCTATGGCTTTGTATCTTTTCAGTTGATTTTCTTACAACTTTAGCTAATGCAATGCTCTCTATATTATTTACTGGCACTTTTCGCTTTAGTTGATATTGTAATACTTCATATTGACTTCCAGAAAAAGGTAATTCTCCAACTAAAAGTCTATATAGGAAAATAC
>NZ_JADYTF010000289.1 GCF_021530995.1 Bacteroides caecigallinarum | reverse complement strand
CGTTCACGGGGTTGTCATTCTCCGATATGCGCAATCTGCGTGAGGAAAATATCCGTACATACTTCGACAACCATGAGTGGATAAACATCAACCGCCAGAAGACGGGCGTGGAATCGAATATCCGCCTGCTGGACCTGCCCCGAAGAATCATAGAAAAATACCGCGGACTGTGTGAGGACGGAAGGATATTCCCTGTCCCCCATTACATGACCTGCCTGTATGGAATACGTGCCGTAGCCAAACGGTGCGGTATCACGAAACACCTTACATGGCACCAGAGCCGCCACACGGCGGCGACAACGGTATTCCTGTCAAATGGCGTACCTATTGAAACGGTGAGTTCGATGCTCGGACACAAGAGCATCAAGACGACGCAAATCTATGCGAGTGCGCCCAGATTGGTCGCTTGATAAATACTTCTGTAGCAAGAAGTTAGGATTGGGTTCAATATAATCCTATCGTCAATCAGCTTATCCGACGGGGAAACCTAACGGGGAG
>NZ_JADYTF010000288.1 GCF_021530995.1 Bacteroides caecigallinarum | reverse complement strand
ATACCCGATTATTATCCACGCCAAATTCCTCGACTAGTGAGCTGTTACGCACTCTTTAAATGAATGGCTGCTTCCAAGCCAACATCCTAGCTGTCTTAGCAATCTGACTTCGTTAGTTTAACTTAGCTGTCATTTCGGGGCCTTAGCTGATGGTCCGGATTGTTCTCCTCTCGGGCACGGACCTTAGCACCCATGCCCTCACTCCCGGGGTCGAACTGATGCGCATTCGGAGTTTGTCAGGACTTGATAGGCGGTGAAGCCCTCGCATCCAATCAGTCGCTCTACCTCACATCAGTAATCCTCGAGGCTGCACCTAAATGCATTTCGGGGAGTACGAGCTATCTCCAAGTTTGATTAGCCTTTCACCCCTACCCTCAGCTCATCCAGAAGCTTTTCAACGCTTATTGGTGCGGACCTCCATCTGGTGTTACCCAGACTTCATCCTGGCCAAGGGTAGATCACTTGGTTTCGCGTCTACTACCGCTGACTTGACGCCCT
>NZ_JADYTF010000287.1 GCF_021530995.1 Bacteroides caecigallinarum | reverse complement strand
TGTTATGTAGGTCGGCGGCATTGCTGCCGCTTTCCCCATTAAGAACTGTACGTGCGACTTTCACCGCATACAGCTCCGATAATTCTAAATTTAATTCTCATAAAATTAAATCGGCTCATAATCATCTTTTGATGACTTGTTTCCGATAAAGTTTTCTTCACGCACGTTGACGGGCACTTTTGAGTTTCCGTCTTTCGAAGTATTCGTCCCATGATGGGTCGAACGGATTGGCTTCACATTTTATCTTTATGTGTCGTTTGATTGGAATCTCCGTCAGTTGTTGTACTGTGAACTTCTCCTCTGTTCCTCCACATACATATTCAAATCCGAAAATCCAGTTTCTTCCACCCTTGCGGATAAAATACTTCTTCCTTATCCATTCCCTTGACTTGTTGGTATGTCTGCGATATGACCATCTCTTAAGTTGGTTTACCAGGATATGGTCACATCTACAGAACACCTCCTTTGATACCACATGGCTGTAGTAGTTACCCCATCCCCTTATTAT
>NZ_JADYTF010000285.1 GCF_021530995.1 Bacteroides caecigallinarum | reverse complement strand
TTTAAATTCGAATACATAGATAAATTTCTCCGTCTTCACCACAGCATCAGCCCTGCCGTTTGCGCTGCGTACCTCTGCATCGATGAACTGCCCCAACAGTCTGAACACAAGATAGAACACTGCCTGATAATGCCTTTCTGTACTTTCATGCAGTTCGTATGGAATTGACGAGAAAAATACTTTCATTCTCTGCAGGAACGCGTCGGTATCCCCTTCTTCCAGTTCACTCACAAAATGTCGTATGTGGAATGTATTTTCCTCACCAGACAATGATGTGTAATACGGAATGAGTGAATTCAGGAATCCGTATTTTACCTCGTCATTAGGAAATCCTAATCTATATATTCTGAAGCGTTCGTCATAACCTTTGATTGTGAGATATCCGCTTTGGTATATCACCGGGATAGGGTCAGAGTTTCCCGCACGGTAGCTTGTGAATTGGCTTTCGTCTATCTCTATGCTTTCCAGACGCCGGAGGTCGTAGTCGCTCTTTTTCAGAAGCTCAATCAGGAATGTA
>NZ_JADYTF010000002.1 GCF_021530995.1 Bacteroides caecigallinarum | reverse complement strand
TTATTTTATCATGGAAAACGAAAACAAGAATAACCAGTTACAAATAGAACTGAAAGAAGAAGTGGCAAAAGGTACATATGCTAATCTTGCCATTATTACACATTCAACATCTGAATTTATAATAGATTTTGTATCGGTACTACCTGGATTACCAAAAGCAGGTGTACAGTCAAGAATAGTAATGACACCTGAAAATGCAAAAAGGTTGATGTTTGCCCTTCAAGATAATATGGTTAAGTACGAAAGAAATTTTGGAGTAGTCAATATGCCGGAAGATAGGGTTGCAAATGATGAAAAGATGGGCAAAACATTTGTTCCACCATTGACAGACTTTAAAGGAGAAGCTTAAAAAATAATAAAAAATCTTTATTGAGGTCCAATTTGCGCAAAAATGAGCTTATTGGACCTTTTTTATTTCTAAAAGTGTTTGTGTATTAAAAACTTATTCGTACCTTTGCAACCCGAAATATGTAGTTTCGCTTTAGGATTGGAATTTGAATAAACAATAATATAAATTTAAAAATCAAACAAAATGCCTACTATTCAACAATTAGTAAGAAAAGGAAGAACGGTTTTGGTTGAGAAAAGTAAATCACCAGCGCTTGATTCATGTCCTCAGAGACGTGGTGTTTGCGTTCGTGTTTATACTACAACTCCGAAAAAACCTAACTCAGCAATGCGTAAAGTTGCTCGTGTGCGTCTGACAAACTCTAAGGAAGTTAACTCATACATCCCGGGAGAAGGACACAACTTGCAGGAACACTCAATCGTATTGGTACGTGGTGGTCGTGTGAAAGACCTTCCAGGTGTACGTTATCACATCGTTCGCGGTACATTGGATACTGCAGGTGTAGCAGGTCGTACACAGAGACGTTCTAAATATGGTGCAAAACGTCCAAAACCAGGACAGGCGCCAGCAGCTAAAGGTAAAAAATAATATTAGCTGAGTACAATCCTTTTAAGTAAAGACTTTATTAATTTCGTTTTGGTTTGTTGGAAAAGCTTTAAGGTTGAGTAAATATCTCGGAGGAGATGTTGAAGCGAACAGAGGTGCAGCCCCAAACTAAACATAAATTGTCAAACAAAATGAGAAAAGCAAAACCAAAAAAACGTGTGGTTCTTCCGGACCCAGTATTTAATGATCAGAAGGTTTCTAAATTCGTTAACCATCTGATGTATGATGGAAAGAAGAATACTTCTTATGAAATCTTTTATGGTGCACTTAATGTAGTTGGCACTAAATTGCCTGCAGATGAGACTTCTGCTCTAGATGTATGGAAAAAAGCTCTTGATAATGTGACTCCACAACTTGAAGTAAAATCACGCCGTATCGGTGGTGCAACTTTCCAGGTTCCTACTGAAATTCGTCCTGAACGTAAGGAGTCAATCTCAATGAAGAACTTGATATTGTTTGCTCGTAAGCGTGGTGGAAAGTGTATGGCTGATAAATTGGCTGCTGAAATTCTTGATGCTTACAACGAGCAGGGTGGTGCATTCAAACGTAAAGAAGATATGCATCGTATGGCTGAAGCTAACCGTGCTTTTGCGCATTTCAGATTTTAATCAAGTAATAATTAAATAATTGTATATTTAAAATGGCTAAACAAGATTTGCATTTGACCCGTAATATCGGTATCATGGCTCACATTGATGCTGGTAAAACTACGACTTCAGAACGTATCTTGTTCTACACTGGTTTGACTCACAAGATTGGTGAAGTTCATGACGGTGCAGCAACAATGGACTGGATGGAGCAAGAGCAGGAACGTGGTATCACTATTACTTCTGCCGCTACTACAACTCGTTGGAAATATGCGGGTAATACTTATAAAATAAACTTGATTGATACTCCGGGACACGTTGACTTTACTGCTGAAGTAGAACGCTCTTTGCGTGTTCTTGACGGTGCAGTTGCTGCGTACTGTGCAGTAGGTGGTGTTGAACCACAGTCTGAAACTGTATGGCGTCAGGCTGACAAGTACAATGTTCCACGTATCGGTTATGTAAATAAAATGGACCGTTCTGGTGCTGACTTCTTCGAAGTTGTTCGCCAGATGAAAGATGTTCTTGGAGCTAACCCTTGTCCGGTTGTTATTCCAATCGGTGCTGAAGAAAACTTCAAAGGTGTAGTTGACCTTATCAAAATGAAAGCTATCTTGTGGCACGATGAAACAATGGGTGCAGACTACGATGTTGAGGATATCCCTGCTAACTTGGTAGATGAAGCTCAGGAATGGAGAGATAAGATGCTTGAAAAAGTAGCTGAGTTTGACGAAGCTCTGATGGAGAAATATTTCGATGATCCTTCTACTATCACTGAAGAAGAAATCTTGCGTGCTCTTCGCGCAGGTACTTTGAAGATGGATATCGTGCCTATGTTCTGTGGATCTTCATTCAAGAACAAAGGTGTTCAGACTCTTCTTGACTATGTATGTGCGTTCTTGCCTTCTCCACTTGATACACCAAACATTATTGGTACTAACCCAAATACAGGTGCTGAAGAAGATCGTAAACCAGATGAAGACGAAAAGACTTCTGCTCTTGCATTTAAGATCGCAACTGACCCATATGTTGGTCGTTTGACTTTCTTCCGTGTTTACTCTGGTAAAGTAGAAGCAGGTTCTTATATCTTCAACTCTCGCTCTGGTAAGAAAGAACGTGTATCTCGTTTGTTCCAGATGCACTCAAACAAGCAGAACCCAGTTGAAGTAGTTAGCGCAGGTGATATCGGTGCCGGTGTAGGTTTCAAAGATATCCGTACTGGTGATACTCTTTGTGACGAAACAGCTCCAATCGTTCTTGAGTCTATGGACTTCCCAGAACCTGTAATCGGTATCGCAGTTGAGCCTAAGACTCAGAAAGACCTTGATAAGCTTTCTAACGGTTTGGCTAAGCTTGCTGAAGAAGACCCAACATTTACTGTAAGAACTGACGAACAGACTGGTCAGACAGTTATCTCTGGTATGGGTGAGCTTCACTTGGATATCATCATCGACCGTTTGAAACGTGAGTTCAAGGTTGAATGTAACCAGGGTCGTCCTCAGGTTAACTATAAGGAAGCTATTACTAAGACAGTAGAACTTCGTGAAGTTTATAAGAAACAGTCAGGTGGTCGCGGTAAGTTCGCTGATATCATCGTAACTATCGGCCCAGTTGACGAAGATTACAAAGAAGGTGGACTTCAGTTCATCGATGAGGTTAAAGGTGGTAACGTGCCTAAGGAATTCATCCCTTCAGTACAGAAAGGTTTCCAGACTGCAATGAAGAATGGTGTGTTGGCTGGCTTCCCTCTCGATTCATTGAAGGTTGTTTTGAAGGATGGTTCATTCCACCCAGTAGACTCAGACCAGTTGTCTTTCGAAATCTGTGCTATTCAGGCTTACAAGAATGCATGTGCTAAGGCAGGTCCAGTTCTTATGGAACCTATCATGAAGCTTGAAGTTGTTACTCCTGAAGAAAACATGGGTGATGTAATCGGTGACTTGAACAAGCGCCGTGGTCAGGTTGAAGGTATGGAATCAAGCCGTTCAGGTGCTCGTATTGTAAAAGCAATGGTTCCACTGGCAGAAATGTTCGGTTATGTAACAGCATTGCGTACAATTACATCAGGTCGTGCTACTTCTTCAATGACTTATGATCACCATGCACAGGTATCTAGCTCAATCGCTAAGACTGTTCTTGAAGAAGTTAAAGGTCGAGTTGATCTAGTTTAATAAAATAAATATCTTGAAGCCTATGAGGGCTAGCGAATGACTCTTAGCCCTCATGCTTCATCTTATCATAAATAACTAATTAATAATTTAAAACTTAACAATGAGTCAGAAAATCAGAATTAAACTGAAATCTTACGATCACAACTTGGTTGACAAGTCTGCTGAAAAAATTGTAAGAACTGTGAAGGCTACTGGCGCTATCGTAAGCGGTCCAATTCCATTGCCAACTCACAAAAGAATCTTTACTGTAAACCGTTCGACTTTCGTAAACAAGAAGTCACGTGAGCAGTTCGAATTGTCTTCTTATAAGAGACTTATCGACATCTATAGCTCAACTGCTAAAACTGTTGATGCTTTGATGAAATTGGAATTACCAAGTGGAGTAGAAGTAGAAATTAAAGTTTAATCAATTAAAATTTAACTGAAATGCCAGGATTATTAGGAAAGAAAATCGGAATGACATCCGTGTTCAGTGCTGATGGTAAGAATGTACCATGCACTGTTATCGAAGCTGGTCCTTGTGTAGTTACTCAGATTAAGAGTGTTGAAAAAGATGGTTATGCTGCTGTTCAGGTAGGTTTCCAGGACAAAAAAGAAAAGCATACTACTAAACCTTTGATTGGACACTTTAAGAAAGCTGGTGTAACTCCTAAGAGACACTTGGCCGAGTTCAAAGATTTCTCAGAAGAATTGAATTTAGGTGACACTATCACTGTAGAATTGTTCAATGACGCAACTTATGTTGACATCATTGGTACTTCTAAAGGTAAGGGTTTCCAGGGTGTTGTAAAACGTCATGGTTTTGGTGGTGTAGGCCAGACTACTCACGGTCAGCACAACCGCGCTCGTAAACCGGGTTCTATCGGTGCTTGTTCTTACCCTGCAAAAGTTTTCAAAGGAATGCGCATGGGTGGACACATGGGTGGTGATAGAGTAACTACTCACAACTTACAGGTATTAAAAGTTATTCCAGAACACAACCTTCTATTGATCAAAGGTTCAGTTCCAGGATACAAAGGTTCAATCGTAATAATTGAGAAATAATGGAAGTTAACGTATTAAATATTAAAGGTGAAGATACTGGAAGAAAGGTAGCTCTTAATGAAGCTGTTTTCGGTATTACACCAAATGATCACGCTATCTATCTTGATGTTAAGCAGTACATGGCTAATCAGCGCCAAGGAACTCACAAATCAAAGGAAAGAAGCGAAATTAGCGGTTCTACTCGTAAATTGGGTCGTCAGAAAGGTGGCGGTGGAGCTCGTCGTGGTGATATCAACTCTCCACTTTTGGTTGGCGGTGCTCGTGTGTTTGGTCCTAAACCAAGTGATTACTGGTTCAAACTGAATAAGAAAGTTAAGGCTCTTGCTCGTAAATCTGCTTTGTCATATAAGGCACAGTCAAACAACATTGTTGTCGTTGAAGATTTCACTTTTGAAGCTCCAAAGACAAAAGAATTTATAAATGTTGTGAATAATCTTAAAGTGGCTGGCAAAAAGCTACTTATGGTTTTGCCAGAAGCAAATAAAAACGTATATTTGTCTGCTCGTAACTTAGAGCGTACAAATCTTGCAATTGCTTCTGCGTTAAATACATACTCTGTATTGAATGCAGAAACTCTTGTTGTTACAGAGAGCGCATTGAAGGCTATCGAGGAAACCTTAGTTAAATAATTAAAGGAGGCTTAGTAAAATGGGAATTATTATTAAACCGTTAGTAACAGAAAAAATGACTGCAATAACTGAAAAGTATAACCGTTTCGGATTTATTGTTCGTCCTGATGCTAACAAATTAGAGATTAAGAGTGAAATCGAAGCTTTGTATAACGTTACAGTAGTTGGCGTAAACACAATTCGTTACGCTGGTAAAAATAAGAGCCGTTATACTAAATCTGGTCTTATCAAGGGTCGTACTAATGCTTACAAAAAAGCTATAGTGACATTGAAAGAAGGCGATACTATTGATTTTTATAGCAATATTTAATAAATAAGATGGCAGTACGTAAATTTAAGCCCACAACACCGGGGCAGAGACACAAAATTATTGGTACTTTTGAGGAAATTACTGCATCGGTACCAGAAAAATCTCTTGTATGTGGAAAGCGTTCTACAGGTGGTCGTAACCACGTAGGTAAAATGACAATGCGCTATATTGGTGGCGGTCATAAGAGAAAAATCCGTTTCATCGACTTCAAGAGAAATAAAGACGGTGTTCCAGCAGTTGTTAAGACAATAGAGTATGATCCAAACCGTTCGGCAAGAATCGCTTTGTTGTACTATGCTGATGGAGAAAAGAGATATATTATTGCTCCTAATGGATTGCAGGTAGGCAGCACTTTGATGTCAGGAGCGACTGCAGCGCCAGAGATTGGTAACGCACTTCCGCTCGAAAACATCCCTGTAGGTACAGTTATTCACAATATCGAGTTACGTCCAGGTCAGGGTGCAGCTTTGGTAAGATCGGCTGGTAATTTTGCTCAGTTGACTTCTCGCGAAGGTAAGTATTGTGTTATCAAATTGCCTTCAGGTGAAGTAAGACAAATCTTGAGTGCTTGTAAAGCTACTATCGGTAGTGTTGGCAACTCTGATCACGCTCTTGAATCTTCTGGTAAGGCAGGACGTTCTCGCTGGTTAGGTCGCCGTCCACATAACCGTGGTGTTGTTATGAACCCTGTTGATCACCCAATGGGTGGTGGTGAAGGACGTCAGTCAGGAGGTCACCCAAGATCACGTACAGGCTTGTATGCTAAGGGCTTGAAGACTAGAGCACCTAAGAAACAGTCTTCTAAGTATATAATTGAGAGAAGAAAGTAATAACTGATTAATTGAGTAAATTATGAGTCGTTCATTAAAAAAAGGTCCATATATTAATGTAAAACTGGAAAAGAAGGTGCTTGCTATGAATGAAAGCGGCAAGAAATCAGTTGTTAAGACTTGGGCTAGAGCTTCAATGATTTCGCCTGATTTCGTAGGGCATACAATTGCAGTTCATAACGGTAACAAATTTATTCCTGTTTATGTTACAGAAAATATGGTAGGTCACAAGTTGGGAGAATTTGCTCCTACACGTACATTCCGTGGACATGCCGGTAACAAGAAAAAATAACAGGAGACTTATTTGAAAAATAATAAAGTAAATAATAATGGGAGCAAGAAAAAAAATATCGGCTGAAAAAAGAAAAGAAGCCCTTAAGACCATGTATTTTGCCAAGTTGCAGAATGTTCCTACATCTCCAAGAAAAATGCGTCTCGTGGCTGACATGATTCGCGGTATGGAAGTGAATAGAGCACTTGGTGTACTGAAGTTTTCTTCTAAAGAAGCTTCTGCTAGAGTGGAAAAATTGTTACGCTCTGCTATTGCTAACTGGGAACAGAAAAACGAACGTAAGGCTGAAAGCGGCGAATTGTTTGTAACTAAGATTTATGTTGATGGTGGTGCAACTCTTAAAAGAATGAGACCAGCTCCACAGGGTAGAGGTTACAGAATCCGTAAGCGCTCAAATCACGTGACTTTGTTCGTTGATTCTAAGAATACTAATGATAATCAAAATTAAGAGTAGATGGGACAGAAAGTTAATCCGATAAGCAACCGTTTAGGAATTATCAGAGGATGGGATTCAAATTGGTACGGTGGCAAAAATTATGGTGACGCTTTGCTCGAAGATAGCAAAATCCGTAAGTACTTGAATGCCAGACTTGCAAAGGCAAGTGTTTCAAGAATTGTAATTGAACGTACTCTGAAATTGGTGACAATCACTGTATGCACTGCTCGTCCAGGAATTATCATAGGTAAAGGTGGTCAGGAAGTTGATAAGTTGAAAGAAGAGTTGAAGAAGATCACTGACAAGGACATTCAGATCAATATCTTTGAAGTAAAAAGACCTGAGTTAGACGCTGTGATTGTTGCTAATAATATAGCACGCCAGGTTGAAGGTAAGATCGCTTACAGACGCGCTATCAAAACTGCTATTGCAAACACAATGCGTATGGGCGCTGAAGGTATAAAGATTCTTATATCTGGTCGTTTGAACGGTGCTGAAATGGCACGTTCTGAAATGTATAAAGAAGGACGTACTCCACTTCATACTTTCCGTGCTGACATTGACTATTGTCATGCTGAAGCTTTGACAAAAGTAGGTCTGCTTGGTATTAAGGTATGGATTTGCCGTGGCGAAGTTTATGGAAAACGTGAGTTGGCTCCTAACTTCACTCAGACAAAAGAAACTGGCCGTAACAACGGTTCAAACAATGGTGGAAAGAATTTCCGTAAGAAAAGAAACAACAATCGCTAACGAATTTGAATTTTAGGAATTATGTTACAACCGAAAAAGACAAAATTCAGAAGACAGCAGAAAGGTAGCGCTAAAGGTAATGCCCAGAGAGGACATCAGCTGGCTTTCGGTACTTTTGGTATCAAGTCATTGCAGACTAAATGGATCACTGGACGTCAGATAGAAGCAGCTCGTATTGCTGTAACAAGATATATGCAGCGTCAGGGTCAGATATGGATTCGTATTTTCCCTGATAAACCTATTACTCGTAAACCTGCTGACGTACGTATGGGTAAAGGTAAAGGTTCACCAGAAGGATTCGTTGCTCCTGTAACTCCAGGTCGTATCCTGATCGAAGTAGAAGGAGTTCCTTTTGATATAGCTAAAGAAGCTCTGCGCCTTGCAGCTCAGAAACTTCCAGTTACAACTAAGTTTATTGTTAGACGTGATTACGACGCAAGTCAAAATGCTTAATTGAGATATGAAGATTGCAGAAATTAGAGAAATAGCTACTAGCGAATTAGCTGAAAGAATTCAGACTGAAGAAGCTAATTACAAACAAATGGTTTTGAATCATTCAATCTCTCCACTGGCAAATCCTGCTCAGATTAAACAATTGCGCAGAACAATCGCAAGAATGAAGACAGAGTTGCGTCAGAGAGAACTTAACAAATAATAATGGTCCACATGGAAGTTAGAAATTTAAGAAAAGAAAGAACTGGTGTTGTAGTTAGCAACAAAATGGATAAGACCATTACTGTTGCTGCTAAGTTTAAGGAGAAACACCCTATATATGGTAAGTTCGTTAGCAAAACGAAAAAATACCATGCTCACGATGAAAAGAACGAATGTCTTCCAGGAGATACAGTTCGTATTATGGAAACTCGTCCGTTGAGCAAAACAAAGAGATGGAGATTAGTTGAAATTATTGAAAGAGCTAAGTAATCATGATACAAACAGAATCAAGACTTACAGTGTGTGACAACAGTGGTGCAAAAGAAGCTCTTTGTATACGCGTTTTAGGTGGTACAAAAAGACGTTATGCCTCTGTTGGGGATGTTATTGTAGTTTCAATAAAGAGTGTAATCCCTTCAAGTGATGTTAAAAAAGGTGCCGTATCAAAAGCCCTGATCGTACGTACTAAGAAAGAAATCCGTCGTGCTGACGGTTCTTACATTCGTTTTGATGATAATGCTTGCGTACTTCTTAATAACGCTGGCGAAATTAGAGGAAGTCGTATCTTTGGTCCGGTAGC
The DNA here is from genome assembly GCF_021530995.1 of Bacteroides caecigallinarum. GTDB lineage: Bacteria > Bacteroidota > Bacteroidia > Bacteroidales > Bacteroidaceae > Phocaeicola > Phocaeicola faecigallinarum. The sequence continues at coordinate 61,771 of NZ_JADYTF010000002.1, read as the reverse complement.
AAGAGAATTGCGTAATGCAAACATGAAAGTTGTTTCTTTGGCACCTGAAGTACTTTAATTTTGTAAAAGATTTAAGTAATGAGTAAATTACATATTAAAAAAGGCGATACAGTTTACGTTAACTCTGGTGAAGATAAAGGTAAGACTGGACGTGTGTTGAAAGTTCTTGTTAAAGAAGGACGCGCTTTGGTAGAAGGTATCAATATGGTATCTAAGAGTACTAAGCCTAATGCAAAGAACCCTCAGGGTGGTATTGTGAAACAGGAAGCTCCTATTCACATTTCAAATCTTAACCCTGTAGATCCTAAGACAGGTAAACCAACACGTATTGGTAGAAGAGAAAGTTCTGACGGAAGAACATTTGTTCGTTATGCAAAAAAATCAGGAGAGGAGATCTAATAAATGAGTAATACTGCAAGCCTTAAGAAAGAATATGCTGAGCGTATAGCTCCAGCATTGAAGAATCAATTCCAGTATTCTTCGACAATGCAGATTCCTGTTCTTAAAAAGATTGTTATCAATCAGGGATTGGGAATGGCTGTAGCCGATAAGAAGATCATTGACGTTGCTATTAATGAATTGACTGCTATTACTGGTCAGAAAGCTGTAGCAACTGTATCTCGCAAAGATATCGCAAACTTCAAGTTACGTAAAAAAATGCCTATCGGTGTAATGGTAACTTTGCGTCGTGAGAGAATGTATGAATTCCTTGAAAAACTTGTACGTGTTGCATTGCCACGTATCCGTGACTTCAAAGGTATTGAAAGTAAGTTCGATGGTAGAGGTAACTATACTTTGGGTATTCAGGAACAGATTATCTTCCCTGAAATCAACATCGACAGCATTACTAAAATCTTGGGTATGAACATCACTTTCGTGACTTCTGCTCAGACTGATGAAGAAGGATATGCTCTTTTGAAAGAATTCGGTTTACCGTTTAAAAACGCTAAAAAAGATTGATAAGCTATGGCAAAAGAATCAATGAAAGCTCGTGAAGTAAAAAGAGCTAAACTTGTTGCAAAATATGCTGAGAAGCGTGCTGCACTCAAGAAAATCGTTAACACAGGTGACCCTGTAGAAGCTTTTGAAGCAGCTCAGAAATTGCAGGACCTGCCTAAGAATTCAAATCCGATACGTTTGCATAATCGTTGCAAACTTACTGGACGTCCAAAAGGTTATATGCGTCAGTTCGGAATTTCACGTATACAATTCCGTGAAATGGCTTCAAACGGTTTGATTCCTGGTGTTAAGAAAGCAAGCTGGTAAAATTTTATAATTAAATATTGTCAGGGTAGTCCTGATTAATTTAACAACTTTTTTTATGACAGATCCAATAGCAGATTATCTCACAAGATTGAGAAATGCAATTAGTGCTAAGCACAGAGTAGTAGAAGTGCCTGCGTCAAACTTGAAAAAAGAGATTACTAAAATCTTGTTCGACAAAGGTTACATCTTGAACTACAAATTCGTAGAAGATGGTCCTCAGGGAACTATCAAAGTGGCTTTGAAGTATGATAACGTTAACAAGGTTAACGCAATCAAGAAGCTTATCAGAGTTTCTACTCCAGGTATGCGTAAATACACTGGATACAAAGACATGCCGAGAGTAATTAATGGATTAGGTATTGCAATTATATCTACTTCCAAAGGTGTAATGACAAACAAGGAAGCTGCTGAATTGAAGATTGGTGGTGAAGTTCTTTGTTATGTATATTAATTAGGAGGATTAACTATGTCAAGAATTGGTAAATTACCTATTACAATCCCTTCTGGGGTAACAGTTACTCTAAAGGAAAATGTTGTAAACGTTAAAGGTCCAAAAGGAGAACTTAGTCAGTTTGTTGATCCTTCTATCAATGTCGAAATTGCTGATGGACACGTTGTATTGACTGAAAACGAAAATGCTTTGCAGGACAATCCAAAACAGCGTCATGCTTTCCACGGTTTGTATCGTGCATTGATCAACAATATGGTTGTTGGTGTTTCTCAGGGATACAAAAAAGAATTAGAACTTGTTGGTGTAGGTTACCGTGCTTCAAATAATGGTAATATTATTGATTTTGCATTGGGTTATACACACAATATATTTTTACAGTTGCCACCTGAGGTAAAAGTTGAAACAAAATCTGAAAGAAATAAGAACCCTCTTGTTATTTTGGAATCTTGTGACAAACAGCTGCTCGGTCAAGTTTGTTCTAAAATACGTTCTTTCCGTAAGCCTGAACCTTACAAAGGAAAAGGTATTAAGTTTGTTGGCGAAGAAATTCGTAGAAAGTCTGGTAAGTCAGCTGGTGCTAAATAATTCACTTAAATACGTATAATTATGACAACAAAAATAGAAAGACGAATTAAAATCAAATATAGAGTACGCAATAAAGTATCAGGTACTCCTGAGCGTCCGCGTATGAGTGTATTTAGAAGTAACAAGCAGATCTACGTTCAGGTAATCGATGATTTGAGCGGAAAAACATTAGCTGCTGCATCTTCACTTGGTATGGAAGCATGCCCAAAGAAAGAACAAGCTGCAAAAGTTGGTGAACTGATCGCTAAAAAGGCTCAGGAAGCTGGAATTACGACTGTCGTATTCGACCGTAATGGTTACTTGTATCATGGGAGAGTAAAAGAAGTAGCTGATGCTGCTCGTAACGGTGGACTTAAATTTTAATGAATTATGGCAGTTAACAACAGAGTTAAGATCACTAACGATATTGAATTAAAAGATAGATTGGTTGCAATCAACCGTGTTACTAAAGTTACTAAAGGTGGTAGAACTTTCAGTTTCTCTGCTATTGTAGTAGTTGGTAACGAAGATGGTATCATCGGTTGGGGACTTGGTAAAGCAGGTGAAGTTACTGCTGCTATTGCCAAAGGTGTAGAGGCTGCAAAGAAAAACCTTACACGTGTTCCTGTTCTTAAAGGTACTGTTCCTCACGAACAGTCAGCTAAATTTGGTGGTGCTGAAGTATTCATCAAACCAGCTTCAACCGGTACAGGAGTTGTAGCAGGTGGTGCAATGCGTGCAGTACTTGAAAGTGTAGGTGTAACAGACGTTTTGGCTAAATCTAAAGGCTCTTCTAACCCTCACAATCTGGTTAAAGCTACTATCAAGGCTTTAGGAGAGATGAGAGATGCAAGAATGGTTGCACAGAATAGAGGTGTAAGTTTGGATAAAGTATTTAGAGGATAAGGAGGAATAACATGTCAACTATAAAGATTAAACAAGTAAAGAGTAGAATTGGTGCTCCTGCAGATCAGAAAAAAACATTGGATGCACTTGGTCTTCGCAAGATGAATCGTGTGGTTGAACACGAAGAAACTCCATCAATCCTTGGAATGATTCAAAAGGTTAAGCACCTTGTTCAAATCGTTAAGTAATATATTGTTAATAATAAAGGATTTTACAATATGAATTTAAATAATTTGCGTCCTGCTGAAGGTTCTGTAAAGACTAGAAAAAGAATTGGTCGTGGTCCAGGTTCTGGTTTAGGAGGTACTTCTACAAGAGGACATAAAGGAGCAAAATCTAGATCTGGTTATTCTAAAAAGATCGGATTTGAAGGTGGTCAGATGCCACTTCAGCGTCGTGTTCCAAAATTTGGTTTCAAGAATATAAACCGTGTAGAATATAAAGCAATCAACCTTGAAACAATCCAAGCTTTAGCAGATGCTAAAAATTTAACTAAAGTTGGTCTCAATGAGCTGATTGAAGCAGGTTACATATCTTCTAACCAGTTAGTGAAAGTTCTTGGTAACGGTAGTTTAACTACTAAACTTGATGTTGAAGCAAATGCTTTCTCAAAAAGTGCGGTAGCTGCAATCGAAGCCGTTGGTGGTAATGCAGTAAAACTCTGATTAAATGAGAAAATCTATTGAAACATTAAAAAATATATGGAATATTGAGGATCTGAGAAAGCGGATCCTCATTACCATATTGTTTGTTGCAATTTACCGTTTAGGTTCCTATGTGGTATTACCAGGTATCAATCCAGAAATGTTGTCTAAATTGCATGAGCAAACTAGTGAAGGTCTTTTGGCTTTGTTAAATATGTTTTCTGGAGGAGCTTTTTCCAATGCATCTATATTTGCTTTGGGAATTATGCCATATATATCAGCTTCAATCGTTATCCAATTATTAGCGATAGCTGTTCCATATTTCCAGAAGATGCAAAGAGAAGGTGAGAGTGGAAGAAGAAAAATCAACCAATATACAAGAATTCTTACTTTGTTAATTTTGGTATTTCAGGCTCCTTCATACCTTATCAACTTGAAGTTTCAGGCTGGACCAGCTCTTAATGCTTCATTAGATTGGACTTTCTTTATTATTACATCTACCATTATTTTGGCTGCTGGTAGTATGTTTGTACTTTGGTTAGGAGAAAGAATTACTGATAAAGGTATTGGTAATGGAATATCTTTGATAATAATGGTTGGTATTATAGCAAGACTTCCACAAGCTTTCGGTGGTGAGTTAGTTTCAAGATTGACTTTAGCTGAAACAGGTGGTGTTATTATGTTTATAATTGAAATCGTTGCGTTATTAGCTGTTATAGCAGCTGCTATACTGTTGGTTCAGGGAGTCAGAAAAGTTCCTGTACAATATGCTAAACGTATCGTTGGAAACAAACAATATGGTGGAGCAAGACAGTATATACCGTTAAAAGTTAATGCTGCGAATGTAATGCCAATAATTTTTGCTCAGGCTATTATGTTTATTCCAATAACATTTATTGGTTTTTCTAATACTGAAAGCGCTAGCGGTTTGATGAGATCTTTGATTGATCATACTAGCTTTGCTTATAATTTGATTTTTGCAATATTGATAATTGTATTCACATATTTCTATACTGCAATAACAATCAATCCTAACCAGATGGCTGAGGATATGAAACGTAATAATGGTTTCATACCTGGTATTAAGCCTGGTAAGCAAACAGCAGATTATTTGGATACGATAATGACTAGAATAACTCTTCCTGGTTCTATTTTCTTGGCTATTATAGCAGTATTACCTGCTTTTGCAGGTTATTTCGGAATTCAAGCAGAGTTTGCACAGTTCTTTGGTGGTACTTCACTACTGATTTTGGTAGGTGTAGTTTTGGATACTCTTCAACAGGTAGAAAGTCATTTGTTAATGAGACATTACGATGGTTTGTTGAGTACAGGAAGAATCAGAGGACGTTCTGGTAACGTTGCAGCTTACTAAATAATGCTATGATTATTCTTAAAACAGATGATGAAATAGAGCTACTTCGTCAGAGTAATCTTCTAGTTGGAAGAACTCTGGCCGAAGTTGCCAAAATGATAAGGCCAGGAATTACTACCAGACAGCTTGATAGAATCGCAGAAGAGTTTATTAGAGATAATGGAGCAATACCGACATTTAAAGGATTCCCAAATCCATATGGTTCTCCATTTCCAGCATCAATATGTACATCTGTTAATAGTCAGGTAGTTCATGGAATACCGAATGATGAACCTCTTCATGATGGAGATATCGTATCGGTTGATTGTGGAACTCTACTAAACGGTTTTTGTGGTGATTCTGCTTATACCTTTTGTGTTGGTGAAGTATCGCCAGAGGTGCAGCAACTTTTAGCGATTACAAAAGAGGCTTTATATAAAGGTATTGAAAATGCAGTTCATGGGAAAAGAGTAGGAGATATTGGTTTTGCTATACAAAATCATTGTGAATCTTATCATTACGGTGTTGTCCGTGAATTCGTAGGACACGGAATAGGTAAAGAAATGCACGAAGATCCTGCTGTTCCTAACTATGGTAGGAGAGGTAGTGGTCCTCTGTTAAAAAAAGGAATGTGTCTTGCAATTGAGCCTATGATTACTTTAGGTGATAGGAAGGTATTCCTTGAAAAAGATAATTGGTCAGTCAGGACTAGAGACAACAGTATTGCTGCTCATTTTGAACATACAATAGCTGTAGGTTTGGATAAAGCAGATATACTTTCATCATTTGACTATATAGAAGAAGTTTTAAGAGAAAAGAAAAATTAAAATATGGCAAAGCAATCTGCAATAGAACAAGATGGTGTTATAGTTGAGGCATTGTCAAATGCAATGTTTCGAGTAGAACTGGAGAACGGACATGAGATTACAGCTCATATTTCTGGTAAAATGAGAATGCATTACATAAAAATACTTCCTGGAGATAAGGTGAGAGTTGAAATGTCTCCATATGATTTATCTAAAGGAAGAATTGTTTTTAGATACAAATAATAGAAAATTAAGATATGAAAGTAAGAGCTTCATTAAAAAAACGTACGCCGGAATGTAAGATCGTTAGACGTAATGGCCGTTTGTATGTTATTAACAAGAAAAATCCTAAGTATAAACAACGTCAAGGATAATTTATTATTTTTGCAAAAAAAATAATTTAGTGTATGGCTATAAGAATAGTTGGTGTAGATTTGCCTCAGAATAAAAGAGGTGAGATTGCGTTAACATACGTATATGGTATAGGACGCAGCAGTTCAGCAAAAATTTTGGACAAAGCAGGTGTTGATCGTGACATTAAAGTAAAGGATTGGACTGATGATCAGGCTGCTAAAATCCGTGAGATTATTGGTGCTGAATACAAAGTAGAAGGTGATCTTCGTTCAGAAATCCAGTTAAACATTAAGCGATTAATGGATATTGGTTGTTATCGTGGTGTACGTCACCGTTTGGGACTTCCTGTAAGAGGTCAGAGCACAAAGAATAATGCTCGTACACGTAAGGGAAGAAAGAAAACAGTTGCAAATAAGAAAAAAGCTACTAAATAATAATTGTTGATATGGCAAAAAAAACAGTCGCAGCTAAAAAGAGAAATGTGAAGGTTGATGCAAACGGACAGTTACACGTTCATTCATCATTTAACAATATCATTGTTTCTTTAGCAAATAGTGAAGGTCAGATTATTTCTTGGTCTTCTGCAGGTAAGATGGGATTTAGAGGTTCAAAGAAGAACACTCCTTATGCAGCACAGATGGCTGCACAAGATTGTGCAAAAGTAGCATTTGACCTTGGATTGAGAAAAGTAAAAGCATACGTTAAAGGTCCAGGTAACGGACGTGAGTCAGCTATCAGAACCGTACACGGAGCCGGAATAGAAGTTACAGAAATCATTGACGTAACTCCATTGCCTCACAACGGTTGTCGTCCTCCAAAAAGAAGAAGAGTATAATTTCAGACACCTGTATTAATAACAATTAAAATTTGAAATAGAAATGGCTAGATATACTGGACCTAAAAGTAGAATTGCACGTAAATTCGGTGAAGCTATCTTCGGAGCGGATAAAGTTTTGGCTAAGAGAAACTATCCTCCTGGACAGCATGGAAATACTCGCCGTAGAAAAACATCTGAATATGGTGTCATGTTAGCAGAAAAGCAGAAAGCTAAATATACTTATGGAGTTTTGGAAAAACAGTTCCGTAATATGTTTGAAAAAGCTGCTAGCCAGAATGGTATTACTGGTGAACTTTTGTTGCAGGCACTTGAATGTCGTTTAGATAACGTTGTGTTCCGTATGGGTATTGCTCCAACTCGTGCTGCTGCTCGTCAGTTAGTTGGACATAAGCACATAACTGTTGATGGTAAGGTTGTAAATATACCTTCTTATTCTATCAAACCAGGACAATTAGTCGCTGTACGCGAGAAATCTAAGTCTTTGGAAGTAATTACTAATTCTTTAGCTGGATTCAACCACAGTAAATATCCTTGGATAGAATGGGATCAGAACTCTAAGACAGGTAAAATGTTACATGTTCCACAGAGAGCTGACATACCAGAAAACATTAAAGAACACTTAATCGTTGAATTGTACTCTAAATAATAATTAATTTCATGGCGATATTAGCATTTCAAAAACCAGATAAAGTATTAATGTTAGAAGCGGATTCAAAATTCGGAAAGTTTGAATTTAGACCGCTTGAACCCGGTTTCGGTATTACCGTAGGTAATGCTTTACGCCGTATTCTTCTTTCTTCTTTGGAAGGTTACGCTATTAATACAATACGTATTGAAGGTGTTGAACACGAATTTGCAACAATTCCTGGTGTAAAAGAAGATGTAACTAACATTATCTTGAATCTTAAGCAAGTAAGATTCAAGCAAATAGTTGACGAATACGAAAATGAAAGTGTCAGTATAACTGTTGAAAATTCTACTGAATTTAAAGCAGGAGACATTGGTAAGCATTTGACCGGATTTGAAGTGTTAAATCCTGAATTGGTTATTTGCCATTTAGACTCAAAAGCAACTATGCAAATAGATATTACAATTAACAAAGGTCGTGGATATGTACCTGCTGATGAAAATCGCATGTATTGCACTGATGTTAATGTAATTCCTATTGATTCTATTTATACTCCGATACGTAATGTTAAGTATTCAGTAGAAAATTATCGTGTTGAACAAAAAACCGATTTTGAGAAACTTGTACTTGAAATTAGTACGGATGGTTCCATACACCCAAAGGATGCGCTTAAAGAAGCAGCGAAGATATTGATTCATCATTTCATGTTATTCTCTGATGAGAAGATTACTCTTGAAGCATCTGATGCTGACAGTAACGAAGAATTTGATGAAGAAGTACTTCACATGAGACAGCTTCTCAAAACAAAACTCGTTGATATGGATTTATCAGTACGTGCATTGAATTGTTTGAAAGCTGCAGATGTTGAAACATTGGGAGACCTTGTTCAGTTTAATAAGACAGATCTTCTTAAGTTCAGAAACTTTGGTAAGAAATCGCTCACTGAGCTTGATGATTTGCTCGAGAGTCTGAATCTTACGTTTGGAACAGATATTTCTAAATATAAATTAGATAAAGAATAAAAAATGAGACATAATAAAAAATTTAACCATTTAGGTCGTACTGCTTCTCATAGAAACGCTATGTTGTCAAATATGGCATGTTCTTTGATCAAGCACAAAAGAATCACTACGACTGTTGCGAAGGCTAAAGCTTTGAAGAAGTTCGTTGAACCATTGATAACTAAGTCAAAGGAAGATACAACTAATTCACGTCGTGTTGTATTTAGCAACTTGCAGGACAAGTTTGCAGTAACTGAACTTTTTAAAGAAATCTCTGTTAAGGTTGCCGATCGTCCAGGAGGTTATACTCGTATAATCAAGACTGGTAATCGTTTGGGTGATAACGCTGAAATGTGTTTCATCGAATTGGTTGACTACAACGAGAACATGGCTAAATCAGCTGCTAAGAAAACTACTCGTACACGTCGTTCAAAGAAGAATACTACAGTTGAAGCACCTGCTGCTGAAACTGCAGAAGCAACAACAGAGGAAGCCCCAAAAGCTGAATAATTCTGTAGATGCAATATATATTAAAAGAGGATATGCCAACGGCATATCCTCTTTCTTTTCATATGTATTTACTCTTTTGTATTACTATTTTTCAATATCTTTTCCCAGTTCAATCCAGCTTAGAATACCTTTATCAAGATTATATACTGTATATCCTTTTTTAACCAGCAGTTGAGCTGCATTTCTGCTTCTTCTTCCGCTTTTACAATATACGGCTACCGGTTGTGTCTTGTCGAGTAATTCGTCCGCTGTGGCTGAAAAGTTTTCATCGAAGACATTTATATTAATACTGCCTGCAATATGTCCTTCACTATATTCGGCTACCGTTCTAACATCCAATCTTTGTACGTTACTGTTTTCTATCAGTCTTTCAAATTCATCAGCTGTTAGGTTTTTAAACTTATCTTTAGGCTTTGAACTGCATGCCATAAGTCCTAGCATGAACATGCATACAAAGAACATAAAATAAACACTCTTTAGCATCATAGTCTGTCAATTTTAAAAATAGAATTCACGTTTCGTTTTACCTTCCTTATATGTATTTATGTTTACTATAACCTTGTCCCCTTCAGATAATACATTTCTGTAAGGCCATAATGGTATGGAAGCATATACTTTCTTTGTAAAAGCTTCGTAGTCTCCATTCTGATTGTGATAAAGAGTCAGATAAAGAGTTTTACTTCCATCTGCATCCTCTGTTATTTCGTTTTCAATAAAGTTTAATCCATGCGGCTTATCTTTGGCCATTATTTCAAGTATCATATTGATATAATCGCCAGATTGCCAAATCCTGTCTATATTCAGTGGGTCAGTTTTTATTCCATTGGTAAACTTATCCTCAGTTGATGGTATTACTGAGGTGATAAGTTTACATGAGTAGAGTTTTGCTGTTATATTATCATTTGTGTCTTTTATCGGTTCGAATATTGATACAGCTCTATAGATTGAATCATGTGCGAATCCTTCTAGTCCGCTTCTTTCTGCAATCTCATAATTTTCACCGTTGTCGCGTTTAATAAATGACAATCTTCCTGTTGAATTCGTTTCAATATCGACAAATTCAGTCAGTACACTTGGATAATAATATTCCTCTTTTTGGCATGCACTGACTGATATTAGGCACGATAAAAGTATTATATTAGCATTCCATTTCATCCTTTAATTGCATGAATGTGGTTAATTGCAGGATTAGCATACATAGTAAGAATACATTTTTTTAGGAACTCATTATCTTTATTAGGTATGTTTATGAGTGAAATTTTCTTGTCCAAATATGCTTCGAACTTCATTTTGTCCTCAGAATTATAGTGCATTGACATGTCATTATTGACGTTTAATAAATCACACGCAATATAGTTCCCCGGATACATTTTATAATTTCTGTGGATATAAGAATCAATTATTTCTGATACCTTAGCAAATATCTCAACTTTAGGCAATCCTCTTAATCCTTCTATCTCATCATTAATACATGGCCCAGCCTGAAAGTGTATTCTTCCCTTATAGCCGAATATTCCTGTCTGCATATTGATAAGATCGTCTTGTTGGCTTTTTTTGAACCCTTCAATATCTCTTTTTAACTGCATTTCCTGTGCTTTGAGGAAATCACACGGATCATATTCATATGATAAAGATAATGGAACTATATTAAGCTCTTTCAGACTGTCAATCACATCACCGTTACCTCCCATAGCAAGCATTTTCAGAACACTATCCTGTGTACGGTCGTTAGAATCCTTTGCTCTTCCTTCACGTTGTGCAATCCAGATGTTTTCCATTTTTTTGGTAACTGCAAAATGGATATATCTTGACATTCTAGCCGATGCTTCAAGCATTTGTCTCATACTTAAAGCTCTTTGAACAATGAAAGCTTTATTTACTCTTACAAGCTTCTTTATCCATGGATATATTAGCAAGTTATCTCCAATTGCGATTTCTACTGTAGTAGGAAAACCATTGTCAATAAGTCCTACTGAGAGGAAGCCAGAGTCAAGCACAATATCTCTGTGGTTAGAGATAAAAGTATACCCTTTGTTTTTGTCTGATAATTGTGAACTGTCAAAAGTGAATCCGTCGCTATATTTGTTTAAGATGTCATGCAGTAGTCCATAAAAAATGTTTTTCTGCACATCCAGGTTTGTTTTGCAGTTTTTCAAAATATGGGCCACACCTTCAATTGGAGTGTCAGGCAGTACTTTTTTTATAACTTCCCGAAATTTATCGTCAGACAAAAGCTCATCAAAAATCTTTGGAAGCTCTTCCGGCGAATAAGGTCTGATTTCGTCAAATTCAGCAGGTATATTCATAGCTTACAGTTTTATGGTTGTCGAATAATTTATCTGGAAATTTTGTTCAGTCCTTCTTCTATAATGTCTGTCATTACATCTTTTATGTCCAGACCTGCAGCTTTAACCTGTTGAGGAATAAAGCTTGTAGAAGTCATACCGGGAGTAGTGTTAATTTCAAGCATATTTATTTTCTCACCTTCAGTAATGATATAGTCAATTCTCACTATACCTTTACATCCCAGTATATCATATATTGCCGAGGTAAGTTTTTTAACCCTCTCTGTCAGTTCAGGACTTAAGCGTGCGGGTGTGATTTCAGTCACTTCACCCTTATATTTGGCATTATAGTCAAAAAACTCATTGTCGCTCACAACTTCTGTGATAGGGAATACAACAGATTTCTCCCTAGTCTTATAGCAGCCGTTGGCCAGTTCTATACCGTCCATGAAGGCTTCTATCATTACATCGTCCGATTCTGCAAAAGCAGCTTGTAGTGCAGGCTGTATCTGTTCAGCAGTTTTTACTTTGGTCACTCCAAAACTTGATCCGCTTGCATTAGGCTTTATAAAACATGGAAGACCAATTTTCTCTATCACATCCTTGTCTTCAATACCAAAATGTTTGTTCACCAGCATAGACTCAGCTACTCTTATACCAAATCCTTTCAGATACTGGTTAAGTGTGAACTTGCTGAAAGTCATTGCAGAAACCAGAACATCACATGTAGAGTATGGGATGTCCAATAGTTCGAAATATCCCTGCAAAATACCGTTCTCTCCAGGAGTTCCATGTATGGTAATGTATGCAAAATCAGGTTTCACCTTTTTCTCACCATCCATAAAGCTGAAATCGTTCTTGTCAATTTTAGAACGTGTTCCGTCAGGAAGTACAGCTTCCCAAGCCTTCTTACTCAATTCAACTATATATAGATTATATTTCTCCTTGTCGATAAAAGAATAAATACCTTTTGCGCTGTTCATAGACACTTCGTGTTCCGAAGAGTCACCGCCTGCAATAATTGCTACTGTACGTTTCATTTCTATTTTATATTATTCAAATCTGTTATCTTATATGACCGTCGGTTCTCTGTTACTGATATATGTTCTCCATTTTTCAATCAGGTCTGTCATGTCTTTAGGCAGTTCTGAAGTGAAGAACATTTCTTCTCCTGTCTTAGGATGTACGAAACCTAATGTCTTTGCGTGCAAAGCCTGTCTTGGGCATATATCGAAACAATTGTTTACGAATTGTTTGTATTTGCTGAAATGAGTTCCTTTCAGAATCTCATTGCCTCCATACCTTTCGTCGTTGAAAAGTACGTGTCCTATATGCTTCATGTGCACACGTATCTGATGTGTTCTTCCTGTTTCAAGTACACATTTCACCAGTGTCACATATCCCAGTCTTTCCAAGACCTTATAATGTGTCACGGCGTGCTTCCCCTGATTTGGGTCAGCCATTACAGCCATTTGCATCCTGTCCTTAGGATTACGTCCTATATTGCCAGTGATAGTTCCCTCATCTTCCTCTACAATACCCCATACCAAAGCATTATATTCACGTTTGGTTGTCTTGTTGTAGAACTGCATTCCCAGACTGGTTTTTGCGTCGGGAGTCTTTGCTATGACAAGCAGGCCGGAAGTATCCTTGTCAATACGGTGCACCAATCCCACTTGCGGGTCGTTCGGATCGTACGTAGGGACATCCCTCAGATGCCATGCTATAGCATTCACAAGTGTACCATGATAGTTCCCACATCCAGGATGAACCACAAGTCCTGCCGGTTTATTGATAACCATCAGCTCGCTATCCTCATAAACGATGTCAAGCGGAATATCTTCAGGAATGATGTCATTGTCATATTTCGGGCGGTCCATCATTACCGTCAGAACATCCAACGGCTTTACTTTATAGCTACTTTTTACCGGTTTTCCGTTGGCCATTACAAATCCTGCATCGGCCGCACTCTGAATCCTGTTTCTTGAAGCATTAACAATTCTCTCAAAAAGATATTTATCTATTCTTACCGGAGATTGTCCTTTGTCTACAACTACCTTAAAATGTTCATATAGTTCTCCCTGATTACCTGTTGGTTCCAGGTCATCCAATGAATCATCTATATCATCAATAAAAATATCTTCAGCCATTCTGTATGTATTAGTTAGAACCATGAATCATCAACCTCAGCTTCTTCATTGTTTTGAGGTATAGAGTTAATATCAAGATAAGTAGAATCCATCGCCAGTGAATCTCTCAGATGCGTATTACCTACACATAATGTCAGCAATGCTTCATTAGGAACCTTGTCTCCAGGTTTGAGTTCTTTTCCTCTGTATTTAACGCCGTAAACCCAATCCTGCTCTCCAGGGACAAGTTCCGGTTCTGTGAGCTTGAAGCCTATACTTTTCAGTTTAGCTTCAGCTTGTCTTATTGAACTGTTATCTATAATGTCTGGCAGTTGAATGAGAGGTACTGATGTAGTGGTTATTGTCAGATATACGGTTCTTCCTTCCTTAACTCTTGCGCCTGCTGCAGGAGTCTGTTCAAGAACCATTCCAGCCGGGAGTCCTTTCACGTAATTAGAGTCTGTTACAACACTTTTCATTGTGCCGGAACTTAGTATTTTCATTGCCTCTTCCACGTTCTTGTTTTTCACGTCCGGTACTATGTGTGCTTCTCCGTGTCTGGTATATGAATCAAGCCATGCCAATGTACTCCATATCACGGCTATTGTTACCACTATCATACCTATTATGTTTATCCAGAAAAACCTGTTTTTCTGGAAAGAAAAAAAGTCTTTGAATCCTATCATAACTTGTTGAATATTTTCGACAAAGATACGATTTTTTTGATTATTCGTTTTATTGCTTGCTGATAAAAACATTAAATCTTTAGCATAGAAAGTAATTAATGGTATATAAGTCAAGAATTATTTAATTTAAGTTTTCAATCTCAAATAACTTGAGATAAGTAAGGAAAATTTATGTACTGAAAATCCTGTTTTAAACTTGCCCAAATTCGAATTTAAACTTGCCCGTGTTTAACCTTAAATTTGCCCACATTTTTCCGCTATACCAAATTAAATTCTTAACTTCATTGGTTACGTGTCTGGATGTGCATCTCAAATGTATGGAGATTATGATTGCTAGTATAATGATTAATGACAATAGAAAAAGCCGCAAAATACTGTCACCAGTACATTGCGGCTTTTCTTAAATCTTAATTCCAAAGCACGGCTTAAGCCTTAACTCCGTTGTATTCGTCAGATACAGTCAATTTTTTACGACCTTTAGCACGACGTGCTGCCAATACTCGGCGACCATTTGCAGTAGCCATTCTTTCACGGAAACCGTGTTTGTTTTTTCTCTTTCTGTTAGAGGGTTGGAATGTTCTTTTCATTTTTGTATATACTATTTATGTTATTATTCTATGCGTTCGGGCTGCAAAATTAGTGACTTTTTTTTAATAATCAAAGATATAAGTCATTTTTACACAAAACTTTTTGCGTTTTTTCGTGATTTAGATTAATTTTGTACCCGAATTATTACTCTGAATATCAATTATTACATATAAATATAAAGATTTCTACTTATGATTAATGCTCAAGACATTAAAATCGGAACAGCTATCCGTATGGATGGTAAGATTTATTTCTGTATCGATTTCCTTCATGTAAAACCAGGTAAAGGAAACACTTTCATGCGTACAAAATTGAAAGACGTTGTTGACGGTTACGTTTTGGAACGTCGTTTCAATATTGGTGAAAAACTTGAAGATGTACGTGTTGAACGTCGTCCTTACCAGTACCTTTACAAAGAAGGAGCAGACTATATCTTCATGAACCAGGAAACATTCGAACAGGTACCTATAGCTCACGACCTTATCGAAGGCGTTGACTTCCTGAAAGAAGAAATGATTATCGAAGTTGTTTCTGACGCTTCTACTGAAACTATCCTTTTCGCTGAATTGCCTGTTAAAGTTCAGTTGAAGGTTACTTACACTGAACCGGGATTGAAGGGTGATACTGCTACAAACGCTACTAAGCCAGCTACTGTAGAAACAGGTGCGACAGTACGTGTACCTTTGTTCATCAACCAGGATGAAATCATCGAAGTTGATACTCGTGACGGTTCTTACGTAGGTCGTGTTAAGGCTTAATATTGATTTCTTTTGTATTAAATAAACTGCCAATCGTCTGTGTTCAGAATGGTTGGCAGTTATTTTTTTAACTCCTTGTTATTCGAAATAGAATGTCAAGGAGTTTTTTGTGATTATAAATATTGTGAATTATACACTTAATTGTATCTTTGCAGTATCGTTTCACAAACTTATAATATAATGAAAAACATGAGAAAAATTTATCTTTTTGGATTGGCTTTATGGGCCTCTGTTTATGCATACGCCGGCTTGCCACAAAAGGTCAACACTTTCCCTGTGAATGAAATAAGATTGACTGACGGTGTCTTCAAAAATGCGGAAGTTTTGGACAAGTGCTATCTGATGGGATTGAATCCTGACAGGCTGTTGGCACCATATCTGAAAGAAGCTGGTTTACAGCCTAAGGCTGATAATTATCCTAACTGGGAGAATACAGGTCTGGACGGACATATAGGAGGACATTATCTTTCTGCATTGTCGTATATGTATGCTTCTATGGGAGATGAGGAAATAGGCAGACGTTTGGATTATTTTCTTTCAGAAATGAAGCGTTGTCAGGATGCTTCCGGATGTGGCTATTTGTGTGGAGTACCTGGAGGAAAGACTATATGGAAAGAAATTAAAAACGGTGAAATTAATGCAAATCCATTCGGACTTAATGATCGCTGGGTTCCGTTATATAATATACATAAGACGTATGCCGGACTGCGTGATGCATATATTATAGCTGGTAAGGAAGAGGCAAAAGGTATGCTTATCGCTCTTACGGACTGGATGATGGATGTTGTCTCAGAATTGAACGATGAACAGATTCAGGATATGCTTAGGAGTGAACATGGAGGATTGAATGAGGTCTTTGCCGATGTCTATGGTATTACCGGAGACGATAAGTATCTTGACCTTGCCAAACGTTTCTCGCATAAGGTGATACTTGATCCTCTTTTGAAGAAAGAAGACAACCTGACTGGAAAGCATGCCAACACACAGATACCTAAGGTGATAGGGTTTAAGAGAATTGCTGATCTGGAAGGTAATTCGGATTGGGATGAAGCTTCAGTTTTTTTCTGGAATACTGTAGTGGACAACAGAAGTGTTTCGATTGGCGGAAACAGTGTTAGGGAACATTTTCATAAGTCGGACGATTTTTCGAGTATGATGACAAGCGAGCAGGGACCTGAGACATGCAATA
Organism: Bacteroides caecigallinarum; assembly: GCF_021530995.1. Lineage (GTDB taxonomy): Bacteria > Bacteroidota > Bacteroidia > Bacteroidales > Bacteroidaceae > Phocaeicola > Phocaeicola faecigallinarum. The sequence continues at coordinate 44,817 of NZ_JADYTF010000002.1, read as the reverse complement.
CCTATAATATGCTCCGTCTGACAAAGATGCTTTATCAAACTTCTGGAAAATCATCATATATGGACTACTACGAACGTGCATTGTATAATCATATTCTGTCCAGCCAGAATCCGGTGCAGGGAGGGTTTGTGTATTTCACTCCTATGCGTTCGGGACATTACAGGGTGTACTCACAGCCGCAGAACTGTTTCTGGTGTTGTGTAGGTTCTGGAATGGAAAATCATGCCAGATATGGAGAAATGATATATGCTTCGCGTGAAAATGAGCTTATTGTAAATTTGTTCATCCCTTCATCCCTAAATTGGAAAGAAAAGGGTATGACCTTTATTCAGGAAACATCATTTCCTGAGAGTGAAAAAACTCGGTTGGTTGTGAAGACTGAAAAGTCGAAAAAAATGAAAATCAGTTTCCGATGTCCGGAATGGATAGAGAAGGATAAAGTCTGGTTTAAGGTAAATGGCGAAAATATTAAGGCTGTTTTTGATGACGGTTACTATACTGTTGATAGAAAGTGGAGTGATGGTGATACTGTAGAGATGTCTTTGCCTATGACATTGCGTGCCGTACAGTTGCCGGATAAGTCGCCTTATTATTCTTTTATGTACGGTCCTGTGGTTTTGGCTGCCGATTTGGGCAAGGAAAGACTTGACGGAATGTTTGCCGACGACAGTAGGGGAGGACATATCGCTTCTGGCCCACAGCTACCGTTGCAGGGAATGCCTGTAATTGTATGCCAGAAGGAAGCAATTCTGGAGAATATCAAAAAGGTTGACAACGATAAACTTGAGTTTAAACTGTATGGTACATATCCTTCAAGATATGAGGGCATGCTGCTGAAACCTTTCTATAAGACTCATGAATGCAGGTATATGGTTTATTGGGAAATTGTTTCAGAAGGTGAGTTGAAGCAGAGGCAAGAAGAACTGGCCAAAGCAGAGGAGGAACGCATGAAATTGGATAAAGCTACAGCTGATGTTGTGGCGTGCGGTGAACAGCAGCCTGAGAGTGACCATTTTATTGAGATGGATAATTCGGTGATTGGCAGTGAGCAGGGGATACCATGGCGTGAGACCCGTGGATGGTTCTCATATAAGATGAAATCGAACGGAAAGCCTGTGAATGCAGTGATGTTGAAATCGTTCTACGATTCGTCAAAAAATGCTGTACTTTATGTAAACGGAGTTAAGGTGGGGGATGTTGACGGCAAAAATACGTTGAATGTACTGAAACTTCCTAAGGAGTTGTTGAAAGCTTCGGAATGGGAGGTGAAGATAATGCGGGGGACGTCGGATGTGACACCAAGATTCTGTTCTGTAAGATTGATTTTTGAATAAAAACATAAAACTGACCGTATCTGGAGTTATTTATGAAAGATACGGTCAGTTTTCTTTTATATTCTGTTGTCTGCTCCCCACATCATCTTTTCTCTTAATGTATTGAAGAATGTGTGGTCTTTGCGTTTTACGATCTTGGTGAAATGATTGGCTCTCTTTATTGTGAGTCTTGCCTCCTCGTGGCAACTCTCGCTTCGTCCGTCTACTGCTATCAGGAAATTGTGACTTCGGCTGCTCACTTCGAGTGTTATCTCCCAGTCGTCGCGTATTACTATGGGGCGTACGTTTAGGCTGTGTGGTGCTACTGCTGTGATACTGATTGTTCCACTCTGTGGCACCATTATAGGACCGTTCACGCTTAATGAATATCCGGTGGAACCTGTCGGTGTGGCAATTATAAGTCCGTCAGCCTGGTATATGTTCAGGAGCTCATTGTTTATATAAGCCTTGATTGTTATCATGGATGAGCTGTCTCTTTTGAGGACTGCTATCTCGTTAAGCGCATACGGGCAACCTTTCAGAATGTTGTTTTCGCATGTCAGCTTGAGTACCCTTCTTGGCTCTGCTATATAATCACCGTTGTATATGTCTTCAAAAGTCTCTTCCATTTCGTCCGGTGATATGGCTGCCAGAAATCCCAGTCGTCCGGTGTTTATACCCAGTATTGGAATCTCTTTTTCCCCTACACGGCTTGCTGCCTTGAGGAATGTACCGTCTCCGCCTATGCTTAACGCCATGTCGGCCGTGAAATCGTTCCCATTGAATATTTCAAGACAGCTTAAATCTGTCTGTGTATGTACTCTTAGGAATTCGTAGAACTCATGGCTTATACATATTTCCGCATTTTTTTTTCGCAGGATTTTAAGCAAATGAGTGACATGTGCTGATTTGTGCTCCTGATATGTATTCCCGAAAATGGCAAATTTCATCTCCTATTGTATTAAGTATAGAGTATTATCAATCTTTTTTAACCTGTATGTTAGTTGGTTTATGATAAAACCTGCTAACTTTGCATTCTGATATGCAAAGATATAAAAAAACATCAATTATGACCAAACTAAGCGTAAATATAAACAAGATTGCCACTTTGCGTAATGCCCGTGGCGGAAATAATCCTGATGTAGAGAAAGTTGCATTGGATTGTGAGGCTTTCGGTGCTGAAGGAATTACTGTTCATCCACGTCCTGACGAACGTCATATCAGATATAAAGATGTATATGCGTTACGTCCGTTATTGAAAACAGAGTTCAATATCGAGGGATATCCTTCAAGTGATTTTATTGATCTGGTGCTTAAGGTGAAACCACATCAGGTGACGCTGGTGCCTGATGCTCCTGATCAGATAACATCGAATTCCGGATGGGATACAAAGGCTAATCTTGAATTTCTTTCGGAGTTGATGGACAGGTTCGGCGAGGTCGGTGTCAGGACTTCGATATTCGTAGGCACTGATATCGAGATGATAGAATATGCCGCTCGTGCCGGAGCCGACAGAGTGGAGCTGTATACAGAACCCTATGCTTCGGGATATAAGAAGAATCCGGAGGAGGCTGTGGCTCCTTTTGTAGAAGCAGCGAAGGCGGTACGGAAGTTGGGTATGGGACTTAATGCCGGTCATGACCTGAGTCTGGAAAATCTTGAGTTCTTCCATCGCAATATTCCTTGGCTGGATGAGGTGTCGATAGGCCATGCCCTGGTGTGCGACGCTCTCTATCTGGGACTGAAGAAGACTATCGAGGAATACAGGAAATGTCTGGAATAAACTAACACTGGAAATTAACATCTAACAACTAACAACTAAAAATATCATGCAATTACTTACTCTTCTGGCAGCTGCGCAAATGGCTGCCGACACAGTGGCGGGTGCCAATCCGGTTCTTACTCCGGTGGTGGACGGCGAACCGCAAATGAATCTTTGGGATATGGCTCTTAAGGGCGGATGGATTATGGCTGTTCTGGCTCTGATGTCGGTTGTGGCATTCTATATCTTTTTCGAGCGTGCTTTCACTATAAGCCGTGCTGCAAAGGAAGATCCGCTGTTTATGGACAGAATACGCGACTATATCCGTACGGGAGAGGTGAAGTCGGCCATTAACTACTGCCGAATTGCAAAAACTCCTGCGTCCAGAATGATAGAAAAAGGTATCACACGCATGGGGCATCCTGTAGCGGATGTTCAGGCTGCTATCGAGAATACCGGAAATATTGAGGTGGCAAAATTGGAGAACGGCCTTTCGATAATGGCTACCATTTCGAGCGGGGCTCCTATGTTGGGATTCCTGGGTACTGTTACTGGTATGGTACAGGCATTCTGGAATATGGCGAATGCGGGCAATAATATTGACATCACTCTTCTGTCGAGTGGTATTTATGAGGCTATGATTACCACTGTGGGTGGTCTGGTAGTAGGTATCGTGACTATGTTTGCCTATAATCATCTTGTATACAGAATAGATAAGGTGGTGAGCCAGATGGAGGCACGTACAATGGCTTTTATGGATTTGTTGAACGAACCTAACGAAAAATAATGTTATGGCGCTGAAGAGAAGACAAAGGATATCGCCGGGATTCAGCATGTCGTCAATGACGGACCTGATATTCCTGCTGTTGATATTCTTTATGATTACTTCTACCATGGTTTCGCCAAATGCCATCAAGGTGTTGCTTCCGCAAGGGTCGCAACAGACATCGGCCAAACCTATGGCAAGAATTATCATTGACAAGAATTTGAACTATTATGGGGCTTTCGGAAATGAAGACGAGATGCCGCTGTTTATAGATGAGGTGACAGGATTTCTGCAGGATTGTGCAGCAAAGGAACCTGAAATGTATGTGGCGCTCTATGCTGACGAATCTGTTCCTTACAGGGAGATAGTGCGCATTCTGAATGTAGCAAACGAGAATCATTTTAAAATGGTGTTGGCCACAAGAAGGCCGGATAAAAAATGAAAAGAAGCAAACTGACAGGAATAATAGGAACGCTGGCCGTGCATGCGCTGGTCGTTGTGTTGCTTTTCCTGCTTCGTCTGGCTATGCCGGAAAAGCAGGAAGAAGGAGGTGTGCCTGTTATGATGGGGAATACCGATCTTGCACAGGGTAACGCTGATCCTTACACGATGACTGAGGTGGACGTGATGCCGCAGCCGCAGCCCGAGACACAGAGTGTGCCGGAACCGCAACCTGAAGTGAAACAGCCGATGATAACCCAGCAGGACGAACCGTCGCTGAAGGTGAAGGAAGAAAAACCTAAGGAAAAGAAAAAATCGGAAACTCAGGTTAAGGATAATCCAAAGAAGAATTCCGAAGTGAATGCTGAAGCTGTCAGGGAAAAGACCGAGGCTAAGAAACGTGCCGAAGCTGAAAAGGCTGCTGCCGAGGCTGCTGCAAACAAGATTGCGGGAGCTTTCGGAAAAGGAGCACAGATGGGAAGTAAAGGTACGGCTGCATCGGGCTCGGGAGTCCAGGGCAAGGCTGACGGTAACAGTACGACGGGCGGAATGGCCGGTATGGGAGGATATGGTACATTCGACCTGAACGGACGTAGTCTGGGACAGGGAGGACTGCCGGTGCCTGTGTATAATGTACAGGAAGAAGGACGTGTGGTGGTGACAATAGTGGTTAACCCGGCAGGGCATGTTATAAGTACAAGTATAAATAAGCGTACCAATACCGTGAATCCTGTATTGAGAAAAGCTGCAGAGGATGCTGCCAAGAAGGCTCGTTTTAATGCTGTAGACGGACCGGACAACCAGAGTGGAACTATAACGTATTACTTCAGACTGAGATAAACGACAACTGACAACTTAAACTAAAACAATATGAAACCAATGATTTTTTTGGCTGAAGGATTCGAGGAATCTGAAGCTTTATTGCCGCTGGATATTTTGCGTCGTGGTGGAGTTGATGCTATCACTGTATCTGTGTCATTAGACAAGGTAGTGAAAAGTTCGCATGGGGTTCAGATTGTAGCCGATGCTCTGATGAGTGAGATTTCTGCTGCTGATGTACAGATGATTATCTTGCCCGGAGGACTTCCAGGAGCTACAAATCTTGACACTTGTGCGGAGCTTGACAAGCTTATTATGGATTTTGCCGCAGTCGGCAAACCTATGGCTGCCATCTGTGCCGCTCCTATGGTATATGGCAAACGTGGTCTGCTAAAAGGTAAGAAAGCTACCTGCTATCCTGGTTTTGACAAATATCTGGAAGGAGCTGAATATACAGGAGCTTTGGTGGAATGTGTGGACAACTTCGTTCTTGGCAAAGGTCCGGCTGCAGCAGCTGAGTTCGGATTCGCTATCCTTGAAAAACTGGCAGGAAGCGAAAAGGCTGCAGAGGTGAGAAAGGGTATGCTCTACGCATGATGAAGCAGTATGTCATTATAGTGGCAGGAGGGAAAGGCTTGCGCATGGGAGGCGATCTGCCCAAGCAATTTATCCCTCTTGCCGGTAAACCTGTACTGATGCGTACGCTGGAGAATTTTTATTCTTTTTCTCCGGATATTGATATCATACTGGTGCTTCCGCACGATCATCAGGAGTATTGGCGCAGTTTGTGTCAAGAGTATAATTTTACCGTACCGCATCGTATTGTGGATGGGGGTGAGACCCGTTTCCATTCAGTTCGTAATGGTCTGGCTTTGGTGGACGATGACGATGCGGTTGTAGCTGTTCATGATGGTGTGCGTCCGTTCGTATCTCATGATGTAATTGCCCGCTGTTTCGATATGGCAGCAGGCGGAAAGGCCGTGGTACCTGTGACGGGTGTGGTGGAGACTGTACGATGTATGAAACAGGACGGTACGAGCGTAACCGTGCCACGCGGTGACTACAGGCTGGTGCAGACTCCCCAGGTATTTTCGGTGCGTATGCTTAAGGATGCATACTCGGCTGACTATAGGGAAGATTTTACGGATGATGCCTCCGTGGTGGAAGCTATGGGCGTAGGTGTGGAGCTGGCCGAGGGCAATAGGGAAAATATCAAAATCACCACTCCTTTCGATATGGTTGTGGCCGAAGCGTTGTGTCATGTTTCTGTCATCCCGCGACATTAAGTTTCTTCCCGGTGTGGGGCCGCACAGGGCGGAAATTCTGGAAAAGGAATTGGGTATCCGTTCCTTAAGGGATCTGTTGTATCATTTTCCATATAAATATGTGGACCGTAGCCGTATCTACAGGGTATCTGAGATAGACGGCACGATGCCTTACATCCAGCTCAAGGGGCAGATACTGAGTTTCGAAACCTTCGGAGAGGGACGGCAGCGCAGACTGGTGGCTCATTTTTCGGATGGTACGGGAGTTGCCGACCTGGTGTGGTTTCAGGGGATAAAGTTCGTCACCGGAAAGTATAAGTGCAGGGAGGATTATATCGTCTTCGGGAAGCCTACTGTCTTCGGTGGGCGTGTGAATATCGCTCATCCGGACATAGAGAGTGCCGATGGACTGACGCTTTCGGCTATGGGGCTGAGACCGTATTATAACACCACTGAGAAGATGAAGCGCATGAATATCTCGTCGGGCGCGATAGAGAAACTTGTGGCGACACTTTTCAGCGTCATAGGCGATGATGTGGTGGAGGAGACTCTCAGTCCGGGTATTGTGGCGGCTCATGGACTTATGCCTTTGATGGAGGCGCTGCGCAATGTGCATTTTCCGCGAAATCCGGAAGTGCTCAGACGGGCGCAATACAGACTCAAGTTTGAGGAACTGTTCTATATACAGCTTAACATCCTGCGATATTCGCGTGAGAGGAGGAACCGTTTCGGGGGAATCGTCTTTGGCAGGGTGGGCGAGAATTTCAATACTTTTTATTCCGAATATCTGCCCTTCAGCCTTACGGGGGCGCAGAAACGTGTGGTGCGCGAGATGCGTCGCGACATGGGTAGCGGGCGCCAGATGAACCGTCTGCTGCAGGGCGACGTGGGCAGCGGAAAGACGCTTGTGGCTCTGCTGGCCATGCTTATAGCTCTGGATAACGGATGCCAGGCGTGCATGATGGCGCCTACGGAGATTCTGGCATCGCAGCACTACGAGACACTGTGCCGTTTCCTGGACGGAATGAACGTCAGGGTGGAGCTGCTGACGGGGTCGGTGAAGGGCAAGAGGCGTGAGAACATACTGAGCGGCCTTACGGACGGCAGCGTGAATATTCTTGTGGGAACTCATGCGGTGATAGAGGATACTGTGGAATTTGCATCGCTCGGACTGGTGATCATAGACGAACAGCATCGTTTCGGGGTGGAGCAGAGGGCAAGGCTGTGGGCGAAAAACAGGATTCTGCCTCATGTGCTGGTTATGACTGCCACTCCTATCCCGCGTACGCTGGCGATGACGCTTTATGGTGATCTCGACGTGTCTGTAATCGACGAGTTGCCTCCGGGCAGGAAGCCTGTCACAACCGTCCACCGCTTCGACTCGACGAGGGCTTCGATGTACGAATTTGTACGCGGCCAGTTGCGCATGGGGCGTCAGGCTTATATCGTTTATCCGTTGATTCAGGAGAGCGAGAAGATGGATATTAAGAATCTGGAGGATGGATATGCCACGGTGTGCGAGGTGTTTCCCGAATATAAGGTCAGCCGTGTGCACGGCAAGATGAAACCTGCCGAGAAGGACGAGGAGATGCGCCGCTTCGCACAGTGTGAGACTCAGATTATGGTGGCCACTACGGTGATAGAGGTGGGAGTGAATGTCCCGAACGCTTCGGTGATGGTGATAGAGAATGCCGAACGTTTCGGCCTCTCGCAGCTGCATCAGCTCAGGGGAAGAGTGGGCAGAGGGGCGGACCAGTCGTACTGCATCCTGATGACGGGATACAAACTGTCGGAGGAAACACGCAAGCGGATTCAGATTATGGTGGATACGAACGACGGCTTCGAGATAGCCGAGGCGGACCTGAAGCTGCGCGGACCGGGCGACATAGAGGGTACGCAGCAGAGCGGGGTGGCTTTCGACCTGAAAATTGCGAATCTGGCACGCGACGGACAGCTGCTGCAGTATGTGCGCGAGGTGGCTGAGCATATCATCGACGACGATCCGCAGGTAGTGAAACCTGAGTATGCTGTGGTGTGGCGACATCTGGCGGAAATCAGGAAACATAGTGTAGACTGGTCGGCAATATCATAGGAAATAAGGTAGTTTGGGGCACAATGTAACATACAGCAAAGTTTTTGTTACATTGTGCCCCATGTATGTAACCTCCCGTAAATCCTTTGTATCATACGGACAAGCGTGGGCGTAAGGTTTTCGCTATCTTTGCCTTAAAACAAATTGTATCATGAACACACATAGTTTATATTCAGTTATTATCGCTCTGCTGGCTGCATGGACTGTTGCCGTGAACGGGGTTGCGGAGGTAAGGATGTCGCCTTTGGTATCGGACGGGATGGTGCTGCAGAGGGACCGCTCGCTGAACATCAGCGGATGGGCTGAGCCTGGCGAGAAAATCGAATTGAGTCTGGCGGGAAAGAAGTATAGTACGAGTGCCGGTGAGGACGGACGCTGGACGGTAAGGCTGGAACCGATGAAGGCGGGCGGACCGTACGTGATGACAGTGAACACCGTGGAAGTGAACGACGTGATGGTGGGCGACGTTTTTCTCTGCTCCGGACAGTCGAACATGGAACTCACCGTGGCGAGGGTTATGGATAAGTTCGCCTCCGAAGTGAACGGATATGAGAACACTGGTGTGAGGTATCTCAAGGTGCCGTATGCATGGCACTTCGATCATCCGGCAGACAGCATCCGCCGCGAACCGTGGAAAACCATGACGGAACGTAACGTGCAGGGATTCTCTGCATTGTGCTATTTCTTCGGCAGGCTGATGCAGGAGAAGACTGGAGTACCCGTGGGGATAGTGAACGCCAGTTGGGGCGGCACTCCGGTAGAGGCGTGGATCAGTGAGGCCGGACTGAAGGATTTTCCGGAATATATAAATCTGAAATCAATGTACGAGGATAAACAGCTGACGGACGAAATTACGCGTATGGAGCGTTTGCGCTCGGCGCAGTGGGGCAGGCAGCTCTACATGGTCGATCCGGGTGTCAGTGCCTCTACACCGTGGTATGCCGAAGAACTTGACGACAGCGACTGGCATACTGTGGATATGTTCTCCGGCGATTGGGCTCTGAGAAACGGACGTCCTGCTGCAGGTTCACACTGGCTCAGAAAGGATTTCGACGTACCGGCACAGATGGCGGGCGGCGAGGCTGTGTTGCGCCTGGGATGTATGGTCGACGCGGACTCGGTATACGTGAACGGACGCTTCGTGGGCAGTACGGGCTATCAGTATCCGCCGCGTATATATAAGGTGCCTCAGGGGCTGCTTCGTGAGGGGAAAAATCAGGTGACTATCCGTCTGGTAAGCTACGGCGGCAAGCCTTCTTTCGTCAGGGAAAAGCCTTACAAGATTATCTGCGGCGGAGGTGAGATTTCTCTGGAGGGAGAGTGGAAACATCGCACCGGAGCGCAGATGCCGGCATCGCCATCGTCCACATCGTTCCAGAACATTCCGACAGGACTTTATAACGGTATGATTTATCCGCTACGCGACTATACTTTCAAGGGTGTGGCATGGTATCAGGGCGAATCGAATGTGGAACGCTGGAATGAATATTCTGCTTTGCTTTGTGCGATGATGAAGGACTGGAGAAAGACTTTCGGCGATAATCTTCCTTTTTATATAATAGAGCTTGCGGATTTCCTTGCGCCTGACGATCCGGGCAGGAAAGCTTGGGCGGAGATGAGAAAGCAGCAGGCTGCGGCGGCTGAAACCGACGGAAACGCCACGCTGATAAAGAACAGCGATACGGGAGAATGGAACGATATCCATCCGCTGGACAAGAAAACACCGGCCGAAAGACTTGTGAAGGCGGTGCTCACCAAATGAGAATTACTATAACAATAACTAATAATCCTAATACCAAATGAATATTCTTAACCAGAAAGTGTCCATGGCCGAGAAGGTGGGCTATGGACTGGGAGACTGCTCGGCAAACCTGGTCTTCCAGATGATGATGATTTATCAGACTAAGTTTTATACCGATGTGTTCGGGCTGGAAGGTGCCATTGCCGGTACGGTGATGCTCGTGGCGCGTATAGTGGACGCGTTTGTCGACCCTACCGTGGGTATTATTTCGGACAGAACCAATACACGTTGGGGTAAATATCGCCCGTGGGTGCTCTGGACGGCTCTGCCTTTCATGGTGTTCTATGTGCTGGCGTTCTATAACCCGGGCATCGAGGATAAGGGGCTTGTGGCTCTGTATGCCACTATCTCGTACACTCTGCTCATGACCATGTACTCTTTCAACAACACTCCTTACTCTTCTCTGGGTGGAGTGATGTCGGCCGATATCAAGGAGCGTACCAGTATCACTTCAGTCAGGTTCGTGTTCTCAACCATAGCGCAGTTCGTGGTTCAGGGACTCACACTCCCTCTCGTCAGTAAGTTCTCCGACGGAGCGGACAAGGCGCACGGATGGTTCTGCACCATATCGCTGTTTGCGGCTGTGGGACTTGTGTTCCTGCTCGTGGTGTTCTTCTCAACCAAAGAGCGTATCACTCCTCCGGCAGGACAGAAGAATGATACTCGTCAGGACATCAAGGACGTGTTGAGCAGTGTGCCATGGAAGGCTATGTTTGTGCTCACTCTTTTCGTCTTTATCACTCTGGCCATGTGGGGAAGTGCCATGAACTATTATTTCGAGAATTATGTCGACCCTGTCGCTCTGTATGCTTTTCTTGACAATATCGGACTGGCTTCGGCAGAGGCATCCGACTCTTGGGGATATACTGTTCTTAATGCCTTCGGATTGATAGTCAGCTCGCCGGACAAGGCTTACGAGGTGGGCTTCGGTGTGTTCAATATGCTGGGGGCTCTGGTTCAGTTCTTCGGAGTGATTTTCCTCTCTGAATATCTGGCTGCAAAGTATGGCAAGAAGCGCACATTCATCGTTTGTCTGACTCTCACAGCTGTATTCACGGCTATGTTCTATTTCCCTGCCAGGGATAACATCGGGCTGATGTTTGCACTCAACTTCCTGAAGAGTCTGGCATATGCGCCTACAGTTCCTCTGCTTTGGGCTATGATAGCCGATGTGGCAGACCATTCGGAATACGTTCACTACCGTCGTGCCACAGGTTTTGTGTTTGCCGGTGTGGTATTCGCTCTCAAGGCCGGACTTGGAGTGGGTGGAGCTATTCTTGGCTTCCTGTTGTCAGGATTCGGATATGTGTCGGGAGCCGGTGTGACCCAGTCGGAATCGGCCGTAAATGGTATTGTCATCTCGTCAAGTATCATCCCGGCTGCTTGTTTCTTCGTAGGAGTGATAGCCCTGTTCTTCTATCCTATCAGCAAGGAATATAACGAGAAGATGCAGGCAGAACTCAAAATCAGAAGAAGCAGAAACGATTACTAACAACTGATTACTAACAACTAAAACCTAAATACAATGAATCTGAAAAACATTTTTGCCGCATCTGTTTGCTGTGCCATGATGGTTGCTTGTGCCGGAAACAATGCGACAGTTAAAGTAGAAAAAGGACTGAAAGATGCTGTTGGAGATAAATTCCTCATCGGAACAGCGCTTAATGTATGGCAGTCGGGAGGAATTGATACATCGGCAGTTAAGATAGTAAAGCGTCACTTCAATGCCATTGTTGCAGAAAACTGTATGAAGATGGAAGAAGTGCATCCTGCAGAAGGCGTGTACGATTTCAAGGAGGCTGATAAGTTTGTGAACTTCGGTATCGAGAACGGACTGACAGTGACAGGTCACTGTCTGATATGGCACTCGCAGTGTCCGGAATGGTTCTTCCTCGACGATAAGGGAAAGACTGTTTCGCCGGAGGTGCTGAAGCAGAGAATGAAAGAGCACATCACAACCGTGGTGACCAGATATAAAGGAAAAATCAAAGGATGGGACGTTGTTAACGAAGCTATTGTGGAAGATGGTTCATATCGCAAGAGCAAATTCTACGAGATTCTTGGCGAGGAGTTTATTCCATTGGCATTCCAGTATGCTCACGAGGCTGACCCGGATGTGGAACTTTATTATAACGATTACGGCATGAACGTTAAAGGCAGACGTGACGGAGTGGTGAAACTGGTTAACTCGCTTAAGGAACGTGGTCTGCGCATCGATGCAGTGGGTATGCAGGGACACATGGGTATGGACTATCCTGACATAAAGGAGTTTGAGGAAAGTATGCTTGCTTTCGCTGCAACCGGAGTGAAGGTCATTATTACCGAATGGGACATGAGCGCACTGCCTACAGCGCGTCAGAGTGCCAATATCTCGGATACAGTAGCGTTCAAGAAAGCTCTCAATCCTTATCCGGATGCATTGCCTGATTCTGTAAGCAAGGCATGGAATGACAGAATGATGCAGTTCTTCAATCTCTTTGAGAAACATGCCGATATCGTGACACGTGTCACAGCGTGGGGAGTGAGCGACGGAGATTCATGGAAAAACAATTTCCCTGTAAGAGGAAGAAAGGACTATGCGCTGCTGTTCGACCGCAACTATCAGCCAAAAGAGTTCGTGAAAGAACTTATTTCTGAATCAGACAATGAAAACAAATAATAAAATATAATTTTGAATATCCCATTATAACCAACTGATGTTCCGTGGTGAGAGTCTTCTCACTGCGGAATATAAAAACTGAATTATCATAAAAACACATTACCATAAAAACTTAATTATCATGAAAAAAGAAGAAAGATACCTTTTTCCTGTCGATTATATGGCAGACCCATCAGTACATGTGTTCAACGGCCGTCTGTATATCTACCCGTCGCACGACCGCGAATCAGGAATTCCTGAAAATGACAATGGCGACCATTTCGACATGAACGACTATCACGTCCTTTCTACTGACGATGTAATGCACGGCGAAGTGACCGACCACGGTGTTGCCCTGCGTGTAGCTGATATCCCTTGGGCAGGACGCCAGCTTTGGGATTGTGATGTGGCTTACAAGGATGGAAAGTATTACCTGTATTTCCCTCTTAAGGACCGCAATGACATTTTCCGTATGGGAGTGGCCATCAGCGACAAGCCTGAAGGCCCGTTCATTCCGCAGCCGGACCCTATCCGTGGAAGCTACAGTATCGACATGGCTGTATTCCGCGATGACGACGGAAGCCACTATATCTATTTCGGTGGAATTTGGGGCGGTCAGCTGCAGCGCTACCGTGACAATAAAGCCATTGAGAATCCTCACCTTCCTGCCGACGATAAACCTGCATTGCCTAGCCGTGTGGTGAAACTAGCCGATAATATGCTTGAATTTGCAGAAGAACCACGCCCTGTGATTATTCTTGGCGAGGATGGAAAACCTCTCACAGCCGGCGATCCTCACCGTTTCTTTGAAGCTTCGTGGATGCACAAATATAATGGCAAATACTATCTTTCTTATTCTACAGGCGATACTCATCTTCTCTGCTATGCAGTGGGCGATAATCCTTACGGGCCGTTTACATATCAGGGTGTAATCCTGACTCCTGTAGTGGGATGGACAACACATCATTCTATTGCCGAATATAAAGGCAAGTGGTATCTTTTCCATCATGACTGTATTCCTTCAAACGGAAAGACATGGCTTCGCAGCCTGAAAGTAGTGGAACTGGAATATGATGCTGACGGAAAGATTATCACTATCGAAGGAAGTGAAGATATAAGCAAGTTCGGACAGAGATACTGATTTATGATTGCTAAGGGCTCAGTTACAAGTTGACAAGACTTCCGTCCGGAGGGAATATCTTACCAACTGAAATAACTCTAACTTTCTTAATAGAATCACATGTTGAAACGAATATTATTAGTTTTATTTATATGCGCCACTGCGCTGTCGTCCCATGCCGAGGACGGCAGCCGTTTGTGGTTGCGTTACGACAAAGTGTCCGTCCGTCCACAAATAGACAGCAATGTGGATTCTCCTACTGTGCGTATTGCCACAGACGAGCTGTCATCGTTTTGGAATGGCGGAAAAGTATCGCTTCAGCTTATGGCGGATAGCAGTTATTATTTGCTTGGTAAGGACGGTTATACCATAACATCTGAGAACGGTGTCGTTACGCTGCGTTCACTCTCCGAGACAGGATTGCTTTATGCTGCATATCATCTGTTGCGCTTGCAGGCTTCCGGAGAAAATTGCTCTGCGCTCGACATCTGTGAGAAGCCGATGAACGATATTCGCATACTCAATCATTGGGATAATCCGGACGGAACGATAGAACGCGGATATGCCGGACGTTCACTTTGGAAATGGGATGAACTGCCGGCTACAGTTTCTCTGCGATATGCAGAATATGCCCGCGCCAATGCCTCTATAGGTATCAACGGTACGGTGCTGAACAATGTAAATGCATCGCCGGATGTTCTCTCTTCCGAAAATCTGGATAAGGTGAAAGTGCTGGCAGATATATTCCGCCCATACGGAATTAAGGTTTATCTGTCTGTAAATTTCGCCACACCGATGAAACTTGGCGGTTTGTCTACAGCCGACCCGTTGAACGCAGAAGTGGCAGAATGGTGGAAGCAGAAAGTGCAAGAGATATACTCTATGATACCGGATTTCGGCGGATTCCTGGTGAAAGCCAACTCCGAAGGACAGCCGGGTCCGTGCGATTACAACCGTACTCATGCCGAAGGAGCAAACATGCTGGCTTCTGCCTTGAAGCCTTACGGAGGAATAGTGATGTGGCGTGCTTTCGTATACAGCCCGAGCGATGCCGACCGTGCCAAGCAGGCATATCTCGAGTTCAAGCCTCTCGACGGTAAGTTCCTGGATAATGTCATTGTGCAGGTCAAGAACGGCCCGATAGATTTCCAGCCACGCGAACCGTACAGCCCGCTTTTCGGAGCCATGCCACACACACAGCTGATGGTAGAGTTTCAGGTCACTCAAGAGTATCTGGGACACTCCAATCATCTGGCTTATCTCGCTCCTATGTGGAAAGAGTTCTATCAGTACTTTTCGCCTGAGGAGATGCGTGCAGCTGCCGGAGTGACAAACATTGGCGATGACACCAACTGGTGCGGAAACGACCTGGCGCAGTCCAACTGGTACGCTTTCGGGCGTTTGGCATGGAATCCTATGCTGTCGTCCGAAGAAATAGCGGAAGAATGGCTTGCCCAGACATTTACCACAGACAGCCGTTTTGTCCGCCCTATGACGGAAGTGATGATGCAAAGCCGCGAGACTGTGGTAGACTATATGATGCCTCTCGGACTTCATCACATATTTGCCTGGGGACATCATTACGGACCGGAACCATGGTGCGAGATAGAAGGAGCGCGTCCCGACTGGCTCCCTTCGTATTATCATCGTGCCGATCGTGAAGGGCTCGGTTTTGACCGTACTACAGAAGGCAGTGACGCCGTCTCACAGTATCCTGACTCCCTGGCAGCTGTGTTCAACAGCATCGACAAATGCCCGGAAGAGTTTCTTCTGTGGTTCCATCATGTGCCATGGAAGCATGAGATGAAGTCCGGCCGTACCATGTGGGATGAGTTATGCGTCCGCTACCAGAGAGGAGTTGACTCCGCACGCAGTTTCTGCGACACGTGGTCAGCCATGCAGCCTTATGTCGACGCAGAGCGCCATGCAGCCGTATCCCACCGTTTCCGTATCCAGGTCTCGGATGCCGTGTGGTGGAAAGACGCCTGCCTGGAGTATTTCCGCACATTCTCGCGCATGAAATATCCCGAAGGAGTGGAGAAACCACGTTTCAGTCTTAAGAAACTGAAAAAGGTCAAGCTCCCGATAGACAACTACACATGCCCGTCGGCTGATATGCTTCCCGGATTTTAGCGTAAGTTTTGTTTAGGTTAGATTATACAGACTGTTGCATTCCACACGAAATGCAGCAGTCTTTTTTTTATCCCGACAATGGAAATACATCAATCATAGGACACTCCGGAGGACGGATAACGTGGAGCGCATAATGCTGTAACGCTGGAGAGCGTCCATGTTACGTACGGAATATTTTGTGTAACATAATCAGGACGTAATAACGATACAGTTTCCTAATTTTGTAAAAGCAGAAATCTTATTCATTAACCTAAAAACCACTATTATGAAACATCTTTATTGTCTGATGGCATTAATGCTCTCGTTGCCGGAGGTGCTTTCGTCGCAGTGTCCGATAATCCTGAAGGACCGTTTTTCCCCGACCGCAAACCGATAGAAGGCATACACGGGATAGACCCCTGCGTGCTTAATGACACTGATGGCAACTCATACATCTACTGGTCGGGAAGAGGGCTTTACGTAGCCAAGTTGAAAGACAACATGCGCGAGCTTTCCACATCGCCCGTTCAGATAGAAGGACTGCCCGAAGGATTTAAGGAAGGCCCCTTCGCATTCAGGCGCGGCGATAAGTATTACCTCACATTTCCGTGGGTGAGGAAGAATACCGAAACCCTGGCATACGCCATGTCCGACACGCCCACCGGTCCTTTCGAGTTTAAGGGAATAATCATGGACGAGTCGCCTACAGGCTGCTGGACCAACCATCATTCCATAGTGGAATACAAGGGACAGTGGTATCTGTTCTATCATCACAACGATTACTCTCCGCAGTTTGACAAGAACCGTTCCGCCCGTATTGATTCTCTTTCATTCAATCCCGACGGAACTATACGCAAGGTACAACCTACACTGCGAGGAGTGGGAATAACCGATGCCAGGATGAAAATCCAGATAGACCGTTACAGTAAATCCAGCCGTCGCGGGGTGAAGATACAGTTCCTTAACACAGAACAGAAGTTCGACGGATGGAAAGCCTGCCTCACATCCCGTGGAGCATGGCTAGAGTATAACAATGTGGATTTCGCCGCCGGAAATTATTCGCAGATAAAGCTTCGTGTGAAATCCGATAAAGGAGGAACCTTGCGCGTAGAGGCAGGCGGAAAAACACTGTCGGAAGTGGAGATACCTTTGTGCAAGGACTGGCAGGTACTGACTGCCCCGGTGTCTTCAGTTCCCGGCGGATTGAATGTCGTCAGAGTGACATTGGCAGGTGGCGGCGACGTTGAGATAGACTGGCTAGGCTTCGCCACTGACGCAAACAAATAAAACAATAAGTTTCATAAATCCCCAAATCAATAAAATCATGAAAACACCGGCAAAATTATTATTACTTTCGATTATGACCGCCGCAGCCATATCCTGCACAGGCGGCAAGCAGTTCACTCCTACAGGAAATGGATGGGAACAGAATGGGAGTACCGCGGCGAGCTGACCGGCATGGCAGAAAACAGTTTCACCATCCATCCGGGGATAGCAGAGTTCGGCGGCGAATGGTATCTGTTCTATCACAATGCCGTCCTCACCATCGACGGACACAAGGGAGCCATCGGGCGCCGTTCGGTATGTGTCGACAGGCTGTATTACAATCCTGACGGAACGATGAAGCCTGTGGTGCAGACAAAAGAGGGAATAAAGTAGCAGATTTAAGGAGGCAGACTTTCAGCCCGTACATGGCATAATAGAATAAAGGCATAATCGAAAAGAATAAAGGAATAAAAGAATTAAAGGAGGCAGAGCCACACATTCCGGCCCTGCCTCCTTTATATCTATTTTTATATGTCTTGCAGTCTCTTGTATTTATTTCTTTCCTGCAAGCTCCAGCAGCTTGTCTACAGCAGCATTCAGTCCGTCGGCATTCTTGCCACCCGCAGTAGCGAAGTGAGGCTGACCGCCGCCACCGCCCTGAATCAGTTTCGCAGCTTCGCGAACCATAGCTCCGGCGTTCATTCCCGCCTTCACAAGGTCTTCGCCAAGCATAACTGTAAGCATAGGCTTGCCTTCATACGCGCTACCAATGGCAACAAGCAGATTGCCGCCCATCTCGCCTTTCAGCTGGAATGCAATATTCTTCACAGTGTCGGCAGGCAAAGGCAGAACAGCGCTCACCACCTTCATGCCTTCCACTTCCTTGGCATTCTCTATCAGCTTAGCCTTCACGGTAGCTTCCTTTTCCTTCATGAATTCTTCAACCTGTTTCTTCAAGCCGGAGTTTTCCTCGATATATTTGTTGATTGCCACCTTCAGGTCAGGAGCATTGTTGAACAGAGCCTTAAGGTCTGTCAGAGTATCCTGGATAGTATCCAGCATTTCTTCCACCTTAGCGCCTGTCACAGCTTCGATACGGCGTACACCTGCAGCTACGGAGCTTTCAGAAATGATTTTCACCATACCAATCTTACCTGTAGCCGATACGTGAGTACCACCACAGAACTCTATAGACGAACCGAACTGAACCACGCGGACTTCGTCACCGTATTTTTCGCCGAACAATGCGATTGCACCAAGTTCCTTAGCCTTTTCGATAGGCAGATTGCGATACTCTGTCAGAGGAACATTCTCACGGATCTTGGCATTCACCAGATGCTCTACCTCGCGAATCTGTTCAGGAGTAACCTTCTGGAAGTGCGAGAAATCGAAACGCAACGAATCCGGAGTTACGAGCGAACCCTTCTGCTCTACATGCGTACCAAGCACACTGCGCAAAGCTTCGTCCAGCAGGTGAGTACAAGAGTGGTTGGCAGCACAAGCATTGCGTTTGTCCGTATCCACACAAGCCATCATCGGAGCCTTAGGATGTTCAGGCAATTTCTTTGTGATATGTATAGGAAGATTGTTTTCCTTCTTAGTGTCGATAATGTCGATAGTTTCGAACTCGCTTACCAATACACCGGTGTCGCCCACCTGACCACCACTTTCCGCATAGAAAGGAGTATCGCTCAGTACTATCTGATACAGAGTCTGATTCTTCTGCTTAATCTGACGGTAACGGAGTATGGATGTTTCATATTCAGTATAGTCATATCCAACGAATGTAGTTTCGCCTTCCTTCAATGTCACCCAGTCGCCTGTTTCCACAGCTGCCGCATTACGCGCACGCGCCTTCTGTTTTTCCATTTCAGTTTCGAAACCTTTCACGTCGGCTGTAAGTCCGTTTTCGCGGAGGATAAGTTCTGTAAGGTCGAATGGGAATCCGAATGTATCGTACAGAGTGAAAGCGTCTACACCGCTGATTTCAGTCTTTCCTGCAGCCTTGGTTTCGTTCATAGTCTTGTCGAGCAGGCGGATACCTGTTTCAAGAGTACGCAGGAATGATTCTTCCTCTTCCTTTATAACCTTCTCAATCAAGCTCTGCTGAGCTTTCAGTTCAGGATAAGCCCCACCCATGTTTTCCACCAGTACAGGAACCAGACGATACATGAATGCCTGTTTCTGTCCGAGGAACGTATAAGCGTAGCGCACAGCACGACGCAGGATACGGCGGATCACGTAACCCGCCTTTGCGTTCGATGGCAACTGTCCGTCAGTGATAGAGAAAGAGATAGTACGTATATGGTCTGCGATAACACGCATAGCTACGTCAGTCTTTTCGTCAGTTCCGTATGTAACGCCTGCCAGGTCGCCTATCACCTTGATGATTGGTTGGAAAACGTCAGTATCATAGTTAGAACGTTTTCCCTGCATAGCCATACACAGACGTTCGAATCCCATACCGGTGTCGATAACCTTTGCAGGAAGAGATTCCAGGCTGCCGTCAGCCTTACGGTTATACTGCATGAACACCAGGTTCCAGATTTCTATCACCTGCGGATGGTCGTGGTTCACAAGCTCACGTCCCGGTATAGCCGCACGTTCTTCTTCAGGACGAAGGTCGATATGGATTTCCGAGCAAGGTCCGCAAGGTCCTGTATCTCCCATTTCCCAGAAGTTGTCATGCTTGTTACCGTTTATGATATGATCTTCCTGCATATACTGCGCCCAATAGCCTGCAGCCTCATTGTCGCGTTCCAGTCCTTCTTCAGGGCTTCCTTCGAACACTGTGGCATAAAGGTTTTTAGGATCGATTTTGAGTACATCTACCAGGAATTCCCATGCCCATTCTATAGCCTCTTTCTTGAAATAATCGCCGAAAGACCAGTTACCGAGCATTTCGAACATTGTGTGATGATAAGTGTCGTGTCCCACCTCTTCAAGGTCATTGTGCTTTCCGCTTACACGCAGGCACTTCTGTGAGTCAGTGACACGTTTATATTTTGCGGGATGATTTCCCAGGATAATATCCTTAAACTGGTTCATACCTGCATTGGTGAACATCAGCGTAGGGTCATCTTTAATCACCATTGGTGCCGAAGGCACAATCTGATGCCCTTTTGACTCGAAGAACTTTACGAACGAGTCGCGGATTTCATTTGCTGTCAACATATTTATATACTATGATGGTTAATATTCTGAAAATTGATTTGCAAAGATAACTTGTTTTATTATTTTTGTCGTTAAAATAGGTGCAAAATATTGATATATTGTGTCTTATTTTTTCATAAAACAGCTAAGAATGCGCAAAGTTTACTATATATATAATCCGAAGACACGTACATACGATCGTATTTATCCCACATTGCGCCAGAGGATAATGAGTTATCTGCGGCGTTTGTTTGTAGGTATGGGATTGGGGGCAGGAAGCTTCCTCGTATTGTTAATCATATTCGGTTCTCCTTCCGAAAAAGGTCTTCGTACCGAGAATTCACAGCTTCAAGCCCAGTATCATATCTTGTCGTCCAGACTCGATGAGGCTCTGAACGTGATGAAACAGATACAGCAGCGAGATGACAATTTATATAGAGTTATAATGCAGGCCGACCCCGTAAACGACAGATTGAGACTGGCCAGTTATGGCAATACCAACCGTTATGGCGAACTTATGGACATGGCAAATTCACGACTTGTGGTCAATACATCAAAGAAGATGGACCTTCTGGCAAGACAGCTGTACATACAGTCCGAATCGTTTGATGAAGTAGTTGAAATGTGCAAACAGCACGATGAAATGCTTGAATGTATCCCTGCCATCCAGCCGGTTGCAAATAAGGACTTGAAGAAAACGGCTTCAGGATATGGAACAAGAATAGACCCTATCTACAAGACTGTGAAGTTTCATGAGGGAATGGACTTTTCTGCCAATGTTGGTACTCCTGTTTATGTTACTGGTAACGGAAAGGTTGTCAAAGCCGGATGGGAAGGACTTTATGGCAATTGTATAAATGTGGACCATGGTTTTGGGTATGTGACGAAATATGCACATCTAAGCAAAATAAAGGTCAGGGTAGGTCAGAATGTAGTAAGGGGTGAGGTTATCGGTGAAGTTGGAAGTACGGGAAAGAGTACCGGACCGCATCTGCACTATGAAGTTCATGTGAAAGGCAAGGTGGTAAATCCTGTGAACTATTATTTCATGGATTTGAATGCCGAAGACTATGACAAGATGGTGGAAATAGCCTCCAATCATGGTAAGGTTTACGATTGATTAAAAAAAACTTGGCAATATGGCTTTACGTAAAGATAAAGAACTGAAGATATATTATTCGATAAGTGAGGTCGCACAGATGTTTGGTGTGAATGAATCTTCACTGAGATATTGGGAAAAGGAATTCCCTTTTATTGCTCCTAGGAAAACCGTTGGCAATGTGCGCCAGTACAGGAAAGAGGATATAGACAATGTAAGGCTGGTGTATCATCTTGTTAAGGAGAAAGGTTTGACGATTGCCGGTGCCAGACAGAGACTAAAGCAGGAAAAGGACCTTGAAGCCACAAACGTAGATATTATAGAGCGTCTGAAAGAAATAAAAGAAGAGCTCCTCAGTATTCGTAAGGAGCTCGATTATATGACTTAATCATTAATGTCATCTTCAAAGTTTTCAATTCTTGTCACACGTTTGATATTCTCTATTTTCTTAAGATTATTGCATATCGTGTTGACATCATCCACATCGTGTACATACAGCTGAATTCTTCCTTCAAATATACCATCGTTTGATTCTATGTGAAGCTTGTGTATATTTACGTTAAGCTGTTGTGAGATGATTTCCGTCACCTTGTTAAGAATACCTATTCCGTCAATACCTTTTACAAGAACATTAACCGGGAAATATAGTGCCTTGCCTGTTTCCCACTGTACGGCCAGTAGTCTGTTTCCGAAGCTTGACTTCAGCTGGGCTGCTATAGGACAGTGAAGTTTGTGGATTATGACTCTGTTATTATCATCAATATATCCCAGTACATCATCGCCCGGTATTGGCTTACAGCAATCCGCTATTATGAAATTCTTCTGTATAGCGTCAGGAGTAAGCTTGACAATCTTTTTCTTGTCTATATTGATAGCTGGAGCCTCTTCCTTAGGCTGATTTTGGTTTTTGTTTTTATTGCCTCCAACAAATGGGAACGGTATAAACTTCTTCCATCCGTTGCTGGTGCTCTTTTCCTTGAATTCCTCAATGTCGCTGTTGCCGAGCTTAATAACTTTCTGTCCTATTTGCAACATAAGCTCGTCAGGCGATTTTAGCTTGTGCAGGTTGCAAAGTTTTGATATGTTCTCTTCGTTCATCTCAATTTTTGCATTCTTGAGGAACTCTGCAAGCATATCTTCGCCAAGCTGTTGTGTCTCTTTACGCTCTCTTCTTAATATAGCCTGTATTTTAGCCTTAGCTTTTGCTGTAGTAGCGAAGTTAACCCAGTCTGGCTGTACTTTCTGCGATTTAGAGGTCAGAATTTCCACCTGGTCTCCACTTTGCAGCTTGTGGCTTAGTGGAACCAGTTTATGGTTTACTTTGGCGCCTATACAGTGGCTGCCAAGGAAAGTATGTATTGAGAAAGCGAAGTCCAGGGCCGTGCAGTTTTGTGGCATGGTCTTTATTTCGCCTTTCGGAGTAAATACAAATATTTCTGATGCAAAAAGATTAAGTTTGATTGTGTCAAGAAAATCAAGGGCATCCGGCTGTGGGTCGTCCAGTATTTCCTTGATGGTATGCAGCCATTTGCCAAGTTCACCTTCGTCCTCGCTTATTCCGCCTTCCTTGTATTTCCAGTGAGCAGCAAATCCCTGTTCGGCTATTTCGTTCATTCTTTCGCTTCTTATCTGGACCTCGATCCATCTTCCCTTATTACTCATCAGAGTAACATGAAGAGCCTGGTATCCGTTGGCTTTCGGATGGCTTACCCAGTCTCTGAGTCTGTCAGGATGAGGCTTGTAAATGCTTGAGATAGAGACGTAAATATTGAAACAGTCTATAGCCTCTTTATCAGGACTTTCGGGTTCGAATATAATTCTTACAGCCAGGATATCATATATTTCTTCGAATGTGATATGCTTGGTCTGCATTTTATTCCATATGGAATAAGGTGATTTTACTCTTGCCTGAATTCTGTATTTCAGTCCCATGTTGTTGAGCTGTTCTACTATAGGTGCTGTGAATTCAGCGAACAAGGTATCGCGTTCTGCTTGGGTAGCCTCAAGCTTCTTTTGGATTTGATTGTATGCTTCGGGGTGTTCGTACTTGAAACTCAAGTCTTCCAGCTCGGTCTTGATTTTGTTAAGCCCAAGTCTGTTTGCCAATGGAGCGTATATATATAATGTCTCTCCTGCAATCTTGTACTGTTTGCTAGGAAGCATTGATCCTAACGTACGCATGTTATGCAGTCTGTCCGAAATTTTTATCAGAATAACTCTGATATCATCGTTCATTGTCAGAAGAAGTTTCTTGAAGTTTTCTGCCTGTGCAGATGCCCTGTCGCCGAAAATTCCTCCGGAGATTTTTGTCAGCCCGTCAACGATGAGGGCAATTCTTTCCCCGAACAGGTTTTGTATGTCTTCCACTGTATAATCTGTGTCTTCCACAACATCATGCAGCAAGGCGGCACATATAGATGTCGAGCCTAAACCTATTTCGCAACATGCTATTCTTGCTACAGCTATAGGATGTAATATGTATGGTTCGCCGGAACGCCTTCTCACACCTTTGTGTGCCTGCTTGGCGAAGTTGAAAGCTTTGGTAATGATTTCTACTTTTTTGCGGTGTCTGCTTTCCAGATATCTGGCAAGAAGTTCTTCAAAAGCTTCATTTATTATTTTCTCATCAGCTTGTTCTTGGTTAAGTTTTTCATCCGTCATATACGTATTCCTCCAAAAATAACATGAGTGCAAAAATATAAAATAATTAAAAAAAAGCAAGTATTTCTGTTCTAATTAATTGAAATACTTGCTTTTTTAGTATAATTATCTGATTCTGATAGTTTTTCCGGCTCTGATATTGCTTCCTTTTATGCCGTTGAGTCTTCTTATCTGGTTTATGCTTACTCCATATTTTGCAGCTATACCTCCAAGTGTTTCGCCGTTTTTGATTTTGTGATATACTTCTGCTGTTTTAGGTGTAGTGACTTTTACGGTTGACCTTCTGTTCTGATATACTTGTGGCTTATAGTTGTATATACTGTCTTCATGTTCAAGGAAACAGCTTACCATATTGTTAGGCAGTCGCAGTGCATATGTTTTCTGATTTCCCGGAATTATATCTTTTCTGAATTCAGGGTTTAGGGCTCTGAGCTGCTCGATGTCTATTTTGCATACATCTGCTATTTGGTTAAAGTTCAGATTTCTGTTTATGTGTATTGTATCTGTTCCCTCAGGCATTTGCATTGCCATAGGTCTGATGTTATGCTCGCAGTAATATGTCATTATATAATTGGCAGCCACGAATGCAGGAACATATCCTCTGGTTTCCTTAGGCAGGAAATTGTAAATAGACCAGAAGTCTGTAGCTCCACCTGCACGTCGTATAGCCTTGTTTATATTTCCCGGACCGCAGTTATATGCCGCAAGTACCAGATTCCAGTCATGGTAGATGTCATACAGGTCTTTCAGATACCTTGCAGCCGCGTATGTTGATTTGATAGGGTCTCTTCTTTCGTCAATCAGCGAATTAACCTCCAGTCCGTAGATTTTTCCTGTTCTCAGCATGAACTGCCAAAGTCCTGTTGCTCCTTGTCTCGATACTGCATTCGGATTAAGTGCCGATTCTATTACTGGCAGGTATTTAAGTTCGAGAGGAAGGTTGTATGCCTCAAGTGCCTCTTCAAATATTGGCATATACAGATTGTTTGCGCTAAGCATGAATGCTACGGTTTCACGGAGTCTTGTCGTGTATTGGTCAATGAATTTTTTTATGATATCATTGTACGGCATTTCTATAATTGCTGGAATACGCTGCAGCCTGTCTATGTAGATAGAATCACTTATTAATGGATTTGTGTTTCCGGATTCACAATTTATAGGCGTGATGTAGTTCTTTGATATCCAGTCCAGATATAAACTATCTGTTGTAGACAACATACCTTGCGGGAGTTCTATTTCCTCACTCACTCCCTGATCGTTTTTAACAGTTATTGTTTCTACCTTTTCCTGCGCGTATAAAGTTGAAAATCCTAATGATAGAAGGCAAATTAAAATTTTTCTCATAATCTAAAATTTAATATTACACTGCAGTCCCACACCTTGCGGACGGTTGCGTAATACGTCGTTAAATAATGTAGGCTCGAGCTTGAGACTCAAGTCTTTTGATATATCGAAGTCGGACAACTCGGCATCTACATATGCATCTATTACTGATAGCAGATAAACTCCTATGAATGCAAATATACTAAGGTCTCTCTGACGACGATATATATCTTTAGCGTTTTTAAATGTATTTTGATAATATTCTTTATTGCTTTCAATATCTACATACGAAGGTATGAAATCTTTGTAGCTGTCGTTGTTTGGATTGTCGCTCATGATATCCTGATATGCCTGCGAATAGTCGTTATACATTTTAGTGTTCCAGGTCAGAGCATATGCACAACCTACAAATCCTCCATATATTATAGGGAGCTTCCAGTATTTCCTGTTATATATCTGTCCGGCACCGGGAAGTACCATTGCCATCCAAAGTGATTTGTTAGAATCTGGTATCCATCGTTTGGATGCTTTTATAGGTGTATTTAATACAGAATCGCTTTTTGATGACAATAAAGCAGTGTCAACAGGAGCTTCAAGTTCTCTGGCTTTCTTGAAGTCCTTATCTATATCGGCAATGATGATACTGTCTTTTTTTATCTTATTGTCGATACTGTCGTTGATTGTAGCTATGGTGTGTAATACTATCATTCCGGACACACCCGTAGCATGTATCTTGTTTGTCAACAGCGACAACACAAAGATACATAATATACTTTGGTATATTTTGAATTTAGTTTTCAAAACTATTTTCTTTATTCAGTTTGTTTTAACGAATCCAGTATTTCCATTATTCTTTCAAGGTCGGCTTCATCCTTAAACGGAATACTTATTTTACCTTTTCCCTTTGCACTGCATGACAGTTGCACGCTGGTTCCGAAGAAATTTGACAGATGGTTTTGTAACACTCCGAATGTTTCAGGAAGTTTGCTCTTTGCGGCAACAGGTTTTTCCTGTTTCTCGCTGTTGAGCGCTTTTACCATTTCCTCAACCTTTCTTACCGAGTAGCCGTTAGCGATTATTTCGTTGAATATTTTCAACTGTGTCTGTGGATTGTCTACAGAAAGAAGCGCTCTGGCGTGTCCCATGTCTATCTCCTTGTTTTTCAGGGCCATCTGTATCGTTGCAGGAAGTTTCAGAAGTCTCAGATAATTGGCAATGGTAGTTCTGTTCTTTCCAACTCTTTCGCTCAGTCTTTCCTGTGTAAGTTCGTATTGCTCTATAAGGTGTTGATATGCCAGTGCTATTTCCAGAGAGTTCAGGTCCTCTCTCTGAATGTTTTCTATCAACGCCATTTCCATGACGTTCTCGTCGTCGGCTGTCTTGATATACGCAGGTATAGTTTTCAGTCCTGCCAAGGCCGAAGCCCTATATCTTCTTTCGCCGGCAATTATCTGGTATGAGTCATCATTTATCTTTCTCAGTGTGATAGGCTGTATAACACCTACCTCAGCTATAGAATCAGCCAGTTCTTGCAAAGCTATCGGATCGAATTCACGTCGTGGCTGGTTAGGGTTGGCAGAAATCTTGCTCAACTCTATTTCGCCTATATTGGATGATCCTGAGGTCTTTACTTCCTCGTTGGATATCAGTGCATCCAATCCTCTTCCTAAAGCAAATTTTTTCTGTACTGCCATATTATGTTATGAATTTAACTTCGTTGACTTTCAGTTTTCGTTATAATTTCATTGGCCAGTGCCAAATGATTTTTTGCTCCCGTCGATTCAGCATCGTACAGGATAGCCGGTATGCCGTGACTTGGAGCTTCGCTCAGTTTCACGTTACGCTGTATGATAGTCTTGAAAACCAGTTCCTGGAAGTGTCTTTTCACATCGTCGTAAATCTGATTTGCCAGGCGTAGTCTTGAATCGTACATTGTAAGCAGGAAACCTTCTATTTCCAAAGCCGGATTCAGTTTCGTTTTTATTATCTTTATTGTATTCAGCAGTTTGCTGATTCCTTCAAGTGCGAAATATTCACATTGAACAGGTATAATCACCGAGTCGGCAGCAGTCAAGGCATTTATAGTAATCAGTCCTAGTGAAGGAGAGCAGTCTATAAGTATATAGTCGTACTCGTTTTTCATCGGATCCAGAGCCTTTTTCATTATTTTTTCTCTGTTTTCCAGATTAAGCATCTCTATTTCAGCGCCTACCAGGTCTATGTGAGATGGTATAATGTCTAATCTGTCAATATCGGTCGTATAAATGGCTTCTCTTATGTCCGTCTGATTTATCAGGCATTCGTAAATTGAACAGTCTATTTCGTTTACGTTTACTCCCAGTCCTGAAGAGGCATTTGCCTGTGGATCAGCGTCTATTACTAATACCTTCTTTTCAAGAGTTGCCAATGATGCAGCCAAATTTATTGTTGTGGTTGTTTTTCCCACACCGCCTTTTTGATTGGCCAAAGCAATTATTTTTCCCATATTAATCAGTTTTATCCTGATGCGAAATAACTAATAATTAGTGATACGACCTATTAAAAAACTGTTACTTTTGCGGAAAGTGTTGATAACTTACCGCTTTTGTTAATAACTAAATCGGAACAAAGATACTGAAAACCACATAAAAATACTAATCTGCTTTATGAAGATTAATATTTGAAAACTTATTGTCACATAGTTTTTTTTGTTCTGTATTCCGAAAGGTTGTAACTTTACGTCGTTTTAAGTTGAATCTGAATAAACAAAGTTAAAATATGGCAAACAGTAAACCGCTTATTCTGCTGTCGAACGACGATGGCTATCAGGCGAAAGGTATCAATGAGTTGATTAAGGCATTACGTGATGAGGCCGAGTTGGTGGTCGTTGCCCCCGACGGACCTCGTTCGGGAGCTTCGGGCGCTATAACTTCTGCTGTTCCTGTACATTACGAGAAGGTGAGTGAGGAAGAAGGTCTTTCTATCTATAAATGTAGCGGTACTCCTGTGGATTGTACGAAGCTGGCTCTTCACACCATTGTAGGCCGTACTCCGGACATGATTATCGGAGGTATAAACCATGGTGACAACTCATCCGTGAATGTGCATTATTCCGGTACTATGGGTGTAGTGGTAGAAGGATGTCTGAAAGGAATTCCGTCGATAGGCTTCTCCCTCTGCAATCATGACGCTGATGCGGATTTTTCGTTTACATTGCCGTACGTGAAGAGCATTGTTAAAACTACGTTGGAGAACGGACTTCCATACGGTACATGTCTTAATGTGAATTTCCCTGATACGAAGGAGCTTAAGGGTATTCGTATCTGCCGTCAGACAGACGGAGTGTGGATAAACGAGTTTGCCGAATGTAACCATCCTCGTCATAACGGATATTACTGGCTTACAGGTTCATATAAGAATTACGAGCCAAATGTGGAAGATACGGACCATTGGGCTCTAGACCATGGTTATGTAGCCATTACGCCTACAAAGATAGACGTCACTTCATATGAACTTATGGAGAAAATGAAGTCTTGGAACTGGGAATAAAACTTATAAACATAAAAATTCAGAACCCACATGAAATATTATCTGATAGTAGGAGAGGCCTCAGGCGATTTGCACGCTTCAAATCTTATGCGTTCGCTGAAGAAGTATGATAAGAATGCAGAGTTCCGTTTTTTCGGAGGCGACCTGATGCAGAGTGTCGGCGGAACGCTGGTAAAGCATTACAAGGATATGGCATATATGGGATTTATCCCCGTGCTGCTGCATCTGCGTACCATCTTCCGCAATATGAGTCTGTGTAAATCGGATATAGTGGAGTGGAAGCCGGACGTACTTATTCTGATAGACTATCCCGGATTTAACCTGAAGATTGCCAAATATATCAAGCAACATACTGATATCCCTGTCTATTATTACATTTCGCCGAAGATATGGGCGTGGAAGGAATACCGCATAAAGGATATAAAACGCGACATCGACAAGATGCTTTCCATACTCCCTTTTGAAATAGATTTCTACAAGAAGCATAATTATCCTATATCTTACGTAGGAAATCCAAGTGTAGATTCCGTCTCGGAATATCTTGCAAATCATCCTTCTGACAGACTTTCGTTCATTAAAGAAAACGGGCTGTCGGACAAGCCTATAGTGGCTATACTCGCCGGAAGCCGCAAGCAGGAGATAAGGGATAATCTTACTCGTATGATGGAAGTGACACGCTCTTTCCCCGACTATCAGTTTGTTGTGGCAGGAGCTCCAGGCATATCGCATGACTATTATAAACAGTACATCACTCCTGAAACTAAGATAGTGTTCTCGCAGACATACAGATTGCTTCAACATTCTGTTGCGGCTATGGTTACCTCCGGTACCGCAACACTAGAAACGGCATTGTTCGGAGTTCCGCAAGTGGTGTGCTACAATATGTCGGCAGGAAAACTGGTCTCTTTCCTCAGGAAGTTCCTTCTGAAAGTGAAGTATATTTCGTTGGTGAACCTTATCACAGGCGAGGAAACAGTGAAAGAGCTTGTAGCCGACGGTATGACAGCCTCTAATCTGAAGCATGAGTTTGCGGCAATATTGCCTGGAGGTACTAAGCGTGAAAGTATTATGAAGGGATATTCCGATTTGAAACGCATATTGGGGAGTCCGGGAGCATCCGAAAAGGCGGCAGAGATTATAGTAAAGTCCTTGAAATCTGAATAAGTTCGGTATATATCTAAATAGGATACGTAAACGGGATTTGAACAGCGTTTAAATAATGTTTAAACGGTATTCAAATCCCGTTTACGCTTTTATCAAAACAAATTTACTGTTGTATATGGCGTAACACGTTCGTGTAACGCGTGTAACTCGAAAGTGTAACTCATGTAGCACTGACGTGTAACACGCGCAACACGAACGTGTTCCGCTTTCTGTGTGCGCTCGTTTTTTTGCATCATATTCTATGTTTTGACATTAATAATTGACCGAATGGAAATAAAATCATAAATTTGGGGGAAAATACGAATTCTATGATTAATACTTTTTTTAATTCTCTGATGTACATTATGCCTGTGCTGGCTGTAATAGTGTTCATCGCTCTCTTTTTCGTTAAGGCAGGCTATGGTATATTCCACACCAAAAGTTGGGGCTTGAGCCTTCCCAATAAAGTGGGTTGGGTGATAATGGAATGTCCCGCATTCATCCTTATGGCAACAATGTGGCTGACAGGGCAATATACCATGATGTCCGTCCCCGCCGTTTTCTTCATCCTCTTCGAGATACATTATTTCCAGAGGACATTTGTTTTTCCGCTACTGATGAAAGGTAAAAGCAAGATGCCTGTCAGCATAATGCTTATGGGAGTAGTGTTTAATCTTATCAACGGTTTTCTGATAGGATATTCATTGTTTCATATTGAGCACTCTGACCAATATACCGTCGAATGGCTCTATTCTCCTTATTTTATAATAGGCCTTCTGGTATTCATTGCCGGGATGGTGATAAACCTTCATTCGGACAATGTGATAAGACATCTTCGTCCGAAAGGCGATACACGTCACTATTTCCCGCAAAAAGGAATGTACCGTTACGTCACATCGGCAAATTATCTGGGAGAGCTGATGGAATGGACAGGATTTGCCATACTGACATGCGATGCTGCGGCATGGGTATTCGTGGTATGGACTTTTGCCAATCTTGCTCCACGTGCATACGCCATAAGGAAACGCTATGTGGAGGAATTCGGTACGGAAGTGGTAGGAAAAAGAAAATGTTTGATACCTTATATATATTAGGAATATGGAAACATCAAAACTGTTTACAGAATATAAGATTGGTCCTTTGACGCTGAGAAACAGGACCATACGTTCGGCTGCGTTCGAAAGTATGTGTCCCGGCAACAAGCCGTCGAAGGCTTTGTATGACTATCATGTGTCGGTTGCTCATGGTGGAGTGGGAATGACTACTGTGGCATACGCTGCGGTGACACGAAGCGGACTGTCTTTCGATCGGCAGTTGTGGATGCGTCCTGAGATTGTTCCCGACCTGAAGAAACTTACTGACGCTATCCATCGTGAGGGAGCAGCTGCAAGTATTCAGCTGGGGCATTGTGGAAACATGTCGCACAAGAAGATATGTGGCGAAACGCCTGTAGGTGCATGTACCGGATTTAATCTCTATTCGCCTACATTTGTCCGCGGACTCCGTAAAGATGAGCTTCCTGTTATGGCTAAGGCATACGGCGATGCGGTGAGACTGGCTCGCGAGGCAGGTTTTGATGCCGTAGAGATACATGCCGGACACGGATATCTGATAAGCCAGTTCCTTTCTCCATATACCAATCACAGAAAGGACGAGTATGGCGGTTCATTGGAAAACAGAATGCGTTTCATGGACGAGGTTATGGCAGAGGTGATGAAAGCTGCCGGAGATGATATGGCTGTTCTGGTAAAGATGAACATGCGCGACGGCTTCAAGGGAGGAATGGATATTGACGAGAGCCTGAAGGTGGCACAGCGGTTGAAAGAGGACGGTGCGCACGCTCTTGTTCTCAGTGGAGGTTTCGTAAGCAAGGCGCCTATGTACGTCATGCGTGGCGCGATGCCTATAAAGACTCTTACTCATTACATGGACTGCTGGTGGCTGAAATACAGTGTAAAACTTTTCGGACGCATGATGATACCTACAGTGCCTTTCAGCGAGGCTTATTTCCTTGATGATGCACTGAAGTTCAGAGAGCAGATAAAGGATATTCCGCTGGTATATGTAGGTGGACTTGTTTCAAGAGAGAAAATAGACGAGGTGCTGAACAAAGGATTCGAGTTTGTGCAGATGGGGCGTGCCCTGTTGAATGAACCGGGATTTGTCAACCGCATGAAGACGGAAGAATGTGCCAGATGCAATTGCGGACACAGCAATTACTGTATAGGCAGAATGTACACAGTGGATATGGCATGCCATAAGCATCTGAAAGAGGAACTTCCGCCTTGTCTGAAAAAAGAAATTGAAAAACTGGAGAACAAATGATGAAGAAGACTGCTGTAATAACGGGAGCCGACGGAGGTATGGGCTCGGAAATAACCAAGGCCGTTGCGCTGGCAGGTTATCATGTGATAATGGTGTGTTACACCAGTTTTAAAGGTGAGGAAAAGAAAAGCAGGATTGCTCTTGATACCGGCAATGATGATATAGAGGTGGTTCAGGCAGACTTGTCTTCGATGGAGTCGGTGGTTGAGGCTGCAAGAAAGATTAAGAGCAAGACTCCTTCGGTGGAACTTCTGATGAATAATGCCGGGACTATGTGTACACATTTCACACGTACGGAAGACGGCTTCGAACATACAGTGGCAGTGAATTATCTGGCTCCGTATCTTCTTACACGTTTGTTATTGCCATTGATGCACGAAGGGAGCAGGATTGTGAGTATGGTTTCGTGTACGTACGCCATCGGAAAAATAGGCCCTAATTTCTTTACGAAAGGACGTGAGGGTAGTTTCTTCCGTATCCCTATATACAGTAATACAAAACTTGCACTCTGGCTTTTCACCCGTGAACTCTCTGAAAGAGTGAAAGACAAGGGAATAACTGTTAATGCTGCCGACCCTGGAATCGTTTCTACCAATATCATCAGGATGGATATGTGGTTTGATCCTCTTACGGACATTCTGTTCCGTCCGTGTATCCGTACTCCACGACAGGGAGCTGATACGGCGATACATCTTCTGCTTGATGAAAAGTACGAAGGAGTTACCGGCGGAATGTTTGCCTCTTGCAAGCAGAGGAAATTAAGCGACAAGTATCTGCATCATCCTCATATGAAAGAACTTTGGGAACAGACGGAGACGAAACTGGAAAGCTTTTTAGTTTCTGAAAATTTGTAAGGTAATAATCAAATAAGTAATTTTGTTTCGGTAAAATAATAAACGATAAAAAGTTATGGCTAAATTCAAAAGAATCCTCCTTAAGCTGAGCGGTGAAAGCCTGATGGGAGAAAAGAAATACGGTATAGACGAAAAGCGCCTTGGCGAGTATGCACAGCAGATCAAGGAAATACACGATATGGGTGTGCAGATTGGTATTGTGATTGGCGGTGGTAACATCTTCCGCGGACTTAGCGGTGCTGGTAAGGGATTCGACCGTGTGAAAGGCGACCAGATGGGTATGCTTGCTACAGTTATCAACAGCCTCGGACTTAGCTCTGCTCTTGTGGCGGCAGGTGTGAAGGCACGTGTGCTTACAGCAATCCGCATGGAACCGATAGGTGAGTTCTATACCAAATGGAAAGCCATCGAGGCAATGGAAAACGGCGAAGTGGTAATCATGTCTGCCGGTACAGGGAATCCGTTCTTCACTACAGATACAGGCTCTTCATTGAGAGGTATTGAAATTGAGGCCGACGTAATGTTGAAGGGAACACGTGTAGATGGTATCTATACTGCTGATCCTGAGAAAGATCCTACTGCAACCAAGTTCGACGAAATAACATATGATGAAGTTCTTGCACGCGGACTTAAGGTTATGGACCTGACAGCTACATGTATGTGCAAGGAAAACAATCTGCCTATCATCGTATTCGATATGGATACAGTAGGTAATCTGAAGAAAGTTATGTCCGGCGAAAACATAGGAACTCTGGTTCATCCTTGATTTCCGGTTGATATAGATACATAAAAAAGAAAGTTATTAACAGCTTTGCATATACCTGTTAATAACTTTCTTTTTTGTTAATAACTCTCTTTCCTGTTAATAATTCTTTTATCTGTTTATAAAGTGAATTTCCTCACTTCGGCATTCTTCATGTGCGGAATGTTGTAAAGCTCGTTTATATCTACTCCCAATATATGAGCCTGGATGGAGCGGTTGATAAGTCCGTGTGCCACTACCAGTACATTCTTTCCGGAGTATTTCTCCTTTATATATTCCACTATACGTTTTCCGCGTTCATAAAGCATTTCTTTGGTTTCGGCATCTTCCGGAGGATTCTGTTTATCAACTGAGTCTATCTTTAGCCCTGTCCATTTCCCCCAGTCTATTTCTCTGAGCAATTTTGTCTTTTCCCAAGGCAGATGTCTGTTTGCCATGGCATAGTTCACTGTGTCGATTACGCGTTTAAGGTCGCTGCTCAGTATGCAGTCTATTGTGATACCTTCAAGTTCCTTTCCCAGGTTTCGTGCCTGCTCAATGCCATCGGCTGTCAGTGTTCCCGGCAGATGTCCCTGAAAAATCCTCATAAGGTTTTCTTCCGTCTGTCCGTGGCGTGCAAGATATATTGTTGTCATGGTGTTTATAGCTTATAAAATATACTTTTGCGGCTCAAAAGTATGAATTTTCCTATATTCAACAATGATATTTTATGTTTTCGAGCAAAAAATATTACAAAAGTTTTGCAAATACCGATTTTATGAATACCTTTGCATCCGCAAACGAAAAATTCTCACTCGGAATGTAGCGCAGTTGGTAGCGCACTACGTTCGGGACGTAGGGGTCGGGCGTTCGAGTCGCCTCATTCCGACAGAGAATAAAAGACAATAAGCCCAGATGGCGGAATCGGTAGACGCGCTGGTCTCAAACACCAGTGGAGTAACATCCATCCCGGTTCGACCCCGGGTCTGGGTACAAAAAATCAAAACATAACCCTTGTAAGTGAGTAGCTTATGAGGGTTTCTTTTTTTATAATCAATTAACTATGAATAATATTCAGAAAAAAGCATATACCTCAAAAGAAATTCTGACCATAGCCTATCCAATACTTATTAGCCTTGTGATGGAGCAGGCTATAGGTATGACTGATACTGCCTTTCTGGGGCGAGTGGGTGAGGTGGAGCTTGGTGCGTCTGCCATAGCCGGAGTATATTATATTGCTATCTTCATGATAGGCTTCGGTTTCAGTATCGGTTCGCAGATACTGATGGCGCGAAGGAACGGCGAAAAGAGATATTCCGAGATAGGCGACATATTTTATCAGGGCGTGTATTTCATGATTTTTCTGGCAGCGGCCGCGTTTACTCTTACCGAGTTGATAACACCGTGGTTGCTTCCGAAGATACTTTCGTCGCAGAATATTTATGCTGCCGCCGAGAGTTATATTCACTGGAGGGCTTTCGGATTCTTCTTCTCATTCGTGGCTGTGATGTTCAGGGCTTTCTTTGTCGGTACTACTCAGACCAAGACTCTTACTCTGAATTCGCTTGTGATGGTGGGCTCGAACATTGTTTTCAATTATATCCTGATTTTCGGTAAGTTGGGATTTCCGGCTCTTGGAATAGCAGGTGCGGCAATAGGTTCGTCGCTTGCGGAGCTTGTATCACTGATCTTTTTCATAACATATACCGTCAGGAAAATAGACCTGAAGAAATATGGACTGAACAGGTTCAGTTCATTCAATACGGATAAACTCAGAAGAATTCTTAATGTCTCTCTGTGGACAATGATTCAGAATTTCGTATCGCTTTCCACATGGTTTATATTCTTTCTTTATGTGGAGCATCTGGGCGAACGTCCGCTTGCGATAACAAATATCATAAGGAACATCTCCGGTATCACGTTTATGATAATATCTGCGTTTGCTTCCACGTGCGGTTCGCTCGTAAGTAATCAGATAGGTGCAGGTAAGGCTGACAGTGTGGTCTGTACGGTGCATCAGCATATAAAACTGGCACTGTCTATTGTTTTACCGTTGACCATTTTGTTTGCGGTATTTCCTACTGTGGTATTAGGTATATATACTGATATGCCTGATCTTATAGAAGCGTCAATTCCGTCGTTGTTGGTGTTCTGTACCACTACATGGCTTACGGCTGCATCGAATATATATTTTCAATCTGTATCGGGTACGGGAAATACGCGTATGGCGTTTATGTTGGAACTGTCAACTCTAGTGATTTATGCTGCATATATCACATTTATAATTCAGGTGATGAGGCTCGATGTGGCTTGGTGCTGGACTTCGGAACATGTTTACGGAGGATTCCTGCTCATCTTCTGCAGTATATATCTGCATCGGGGGAAATGGAAATTGAAGAGGATATAAAAAAGAATACGGACCGTTTCACATATTAGACTGAAACGGTCCGTATTGGTTTATTGTTTAAGGTTTTTCTTATTTCAGTTTAGAGAGGAAACGTTCTCTATCTACTATATAGCGGATATGTTTTCCTTCGCCTATTGTACCTTTTGAATCTGACGCAGTAACCTTGAATGTAAGCTTTCTGCCGTCTATTTCTTCAAGAACAGCTTCCGCATTGACTGTTTCTCCCAAAGCTGATGGCTTGATATGCGATGTTTCCATCATAGCTCCTACTGTGGTTGAGCCTTCTGGCAGATGAGGCGCAACTGCTTTCATTGCGGCATTTTCCATTAGGGCTACCATTGCAGGTGTAGCGAAAACTTCCATATCGCCCGAACCCATTGTGAGGGCTGTGTTGGCAGCACTTACGGTCACTGTGCTGACGTGTTTCAATCCTGTTTCCATTATTATATGTTTGTTGTTATTATCAGTTACAAAAATAAATATTATTCTTCAACTATCCATTTTTCTATTCCTCTTATCTGATTGTTGAAGTTGATTCCTACCTTCAACAATTTGCGGGTGTCGGAAGCGAATGGCTTTGCGTATTCTTTTTCATTTATCTGTTTTATAGCCTCTTCGGCACTACCGTTAAGTTTGAATTCCATAACGTAGATATAATTGTTTGTTTTGACTATCATGTCAATTCTTCCGTTCGAGGTATGGTATTCGGCTTCGGTATAGAAACCCAATAGCTTGAAGACTATGAAAAGAACATTCTGATAGTGCAGTTCGAGTTCTCTTGCCAGTTCGTAAGGGGTGTCTGCAAAGAAACTTTGCAGGCGTAGCATGAATGAATCTATATCTCCATTGCGCACATCATTTATAAATGATTTTATCTGGAATGTAGTGTTGCCGTTCTCTACAGACGCATAGTATGGCAACAGAAATCGGTTGAATCCTTCTTCTACTTCACGGTTGGGAAATCCCAGATAGTATAGTCTGAACTCCTTGTCAAAATCTTTGATAGTCAGATACCCGCTCTGATAAAGAATAGGTACAGGATTTACATATATAGACTCGATTCCTCCTAATGAATCCGATGATGCCATTTCATTATTGAATCTGTTCAGGTCATAATTGCTTTTCTTAAGCAGTTCCACCAGGAATGTCGGTGTGCCGGTTTCAAACCAGTAGCTTCCCAACTGCATTTCTGCAAAGGTGTTCAGAATACTGAAAGGATTGTAGATATCTTCGCTCTTGTCGGCAAAATGATATCCGTCGTACCATATCTTCAGAGTATCCTTCATTTTCTCTTCGGACATGTCGTTCTTTTCGGACATTACTTTTATGTCTTCCTTGAAGTCGCGGTGGAGTTCATGCTCTGTAATTCCGCAGATATTGGCAAAACGTCTTGACAGCGAGATGTCCATAAGATTGTTAAGGTCGCTGAACACACTGACTTTGCTGAATTTTGTAACTCCTGTAAGCAGCGCAAACTTGATGTGTCGGTCGCAGCTTTTCAGAGTTCCGTAGAATGCTTTCAGGGTGTTTCTGTATTCTGTAAGAAGCTCCTCATTTCCTATTGCCTGCAGCATAGGCTTGTCGTATTCATCTATCAGTATGACAACGTTTTTACCGGTCTTTTCTGCAGCACGCTGTATAACTCCCTGAAAACGTAAGGAGAGACTGCTTTCTGCTTCTCTTTTTCCGTATAGTTCTTCCCAGTGGGTTAATGTGTTGTTAAGAATCTCGTCCAGACTATCTTTATACTCATATTTTTGATTGTTCAGATCTATATGCAATACAGGATATTCTATCCATTCATTTTCAAGATTTTCCATGGCAAGACCATTGAAAAGTTCTTTTTTGCCAAGAAAGTATGCTTCTATGGTCGAAATAAGAAGGCTTTTCCCGAAACGTCGCGGACGGCTCAGAAAGTAATATTTCCCGTTTTTAATCAATTCATGGATATATTCTGTCTTGTCGATATAAATATATCCACCTTTACGGATTTCGTCGAAACTCTGTATCCCTACCGGATAAATATTAGCCATATAAGTGTTGCTTTTTAAATGAATGATTAATCGTTACAAATATATGTTTTTCTTCGCACAATGTCAAGAACACCAGAATAAAAGGTAATTAATATGCTGCTTGCTTTCTTGAAGAATATATCGGATAATAAAAGGAATTAAAGTCTGATTCAAAGTTTTCAATTCATTTCTTGCTGAAATTCCGGAATTTTGTGATTTTTGTATTACGATAATATTTATAAAAAAACGGATATTCTGAAAATTACAAAATCAAGCTTATGAAAAGACTTTTATTCGCAACGGTCGTTTCTATTGCCGGAGTTGCATCTTATGCTGAGGATGCTCCATTATGGATGCGTTATTGTGCTATTTCTCCTGACGGCGAGCAGATAGCATTTACTTACAAGGGTGATATTTACACTGTACCTGCCGGAGGTGGTAAAGCTTTGCAGATAACTTCCAATCAGGGACACGACACACATCCCGTGTGGAGTCCTGACGGAAAGAATATTGCTTTTGCTTCCGATAGGGAAGGAAGTATGGATATATTTATTGTTGGCAAGGACGGTGGAGTGCCACGAAGACTTACCACTCATTCCGGGAATGAGGTGCCATACGCTTTTAGCGACAACAGTCATGTGCTTTTTCAGGCTGTAGTTATGCCTGATGCTCAGGATATGACTTTCCCCAGTTCACAGTTCCCGCAGATATATGAAGTAGGAACAGATGGGGGCAGACCTGTAATGTTCTCGTCTATTCCTATGGAGGATATCAGTGTAAGTCCTGATGGCAAGTCTCTTCTTTATCATGACAAGAAGGGATATGAAGATGCCTGGAGAAAGCATCACACATCATCCATTACACGTGATATTTGGCTTTGCACAGAGCAGGAAGGGGCAGCAAAAAGTTACAGGAAAATCACTTCTTTCGATGGTGAAGACAGAACTCCTGTATGGACTCCGGACGGAAAATCGTTCTATTATCTGAGCGAGAGGGAAGGTAGTTTCAATATCTATAAATCGGATCTTGAAGGTAAGAACATAACACGTCTGACATCTCATACCGACCATCCTGTACGTTTCCTTTCAGTAGCTTCAAACGGAACTTTGTGCTATGGGTTCAATGGAGAAATCTATACAGTGAAAGAAGGTGAATCTCCGAAGAAAGTCAATGTCAGCATCGTGTCCGACAGTTATGACAAACATCTCGTGAAATGGCTGAAGTCGTCAGGCGCTACAGAGATTTCAGTATCTCCTGAAGGCAAGGAAATAGCTTTCATCTTGCGTGGCGATGTATATGTCACATCTGTAGAATATAAAACCACAAAACATATTACCGACACTCCGGAGCAGGAGAGGGATATAGATTTCTCGCCTGACGGAAGGAGTATAGTATATGCGTCTGAACGAAACGGTCTGTGGCAGATATATCAGACCTCGTTGGTTAATAAAGAAGATGAGTTGTTTACATATGTCAATGAATTCAAGGAAGAAAGACTGGTAAACAGTAATGTGACTTCATTCCAGCCTCAGTATAGCCCTGACGGCAAGGAAGTGGCCTTTCTTGAAAACAGAACAACATTACGTGTTCTTAATCTGAAGACAAAGGCAGTTCGCACAGTAATGGATGGTAAGTTTGAATATTCTTATAGTGACGGTGACCAGTGGTTTGAATGGAGCCCTGACAGCCGTTGGCTCCTTTCGGGATATATCGGTCATGGGGGCTGGAACAATAATGACGTTGCACTGGTCAATGCGTCAGGCAATGGTGAAATACATAATCTTACTCAGAGCGGATATACTGACGGAGATGCGAAATGGGTTCTGGGCGGTAAGGCTATGATATGGAAAAGCGACCGTGCGGGTTATCGCAGTCACGGCAGTTGGGGTTCTGAGGATGATGTTTATATCATGTTTTTCGACCTTGACGCTTACGAACGTTTCCGCATGAGCAAGGAAGAGCTTGCCCTTGTGGAAGAACAGGAAAAGAAAGATAAAGAGGATGCGGAGAAGAAGGAAAACGAAAAGAAAAAAGGAAAGAAGAAAGATGAAAAGAAGGATAAGGAAGACGAAGTCAAGCCTTTGGTATTCGACCTTGAAAACTGTCGTGACAGAATTATCCGTCTGACTGTTAATTCTTCCAGACTTGGTGATGCCGTACTTTCTGCCAAGGGGGACAAGCTTTACTATCAGGCTGCATTCGAGGGCGGTTATGATCTCTGGATGCACGACTTGAAGGAGAACAAGACTTCAATCGTTATGAAAAAGATTGGTTACGGGGTCATGATGACTGACAAGAAACAGGAGAATCTCTATCTCTGCAATTCTTCTATCAAGAAAGTGAATATGGAGAAAGGCGAGTCGAAGGATGTTGAGTTCAGTGCTCCTTTCAATTATCGTCCGTATGAGGAACGCCTGTATATGTTCAATCACATCTGGAAGCAGGTGGAAGACAAATTCTATGTAGCCGATCTGCATGGAGTTGACTGGAAAGGCTATTACGAAAACTACAAGCGTTTCCTGCCATATATAAACAATAATTATGACTTCCAGGAAATGCTGAGTGAGTTGCTTGGCGAGCTTAACGGTTCCCACACCGGAGCAAGATATTATGCGGCCGGTACTTCATTCCCTACAGCGTGTCTTGGCGTGTTCTATGACAATGAATATACAGGAGACGGTCTGAAGATAAAGGAAATAATTGCCAAAGGACCTTTTGCTGTAAAGAAGACAGGTGTAACCGAAGGATGTATCATCGAAAAGATAGATGGCGAGAAGATATTGGCAGGTGTCGATTATTACCCGATGCTGGAAGGTAAGGCTGGCAAGAAGGTGCTTCTTTCAGTGTATAACCCTGAAACCAAGAAACGTTTCGATGTTACGGTAAAGGCAATCAGTGCAGGCGAACAGTCCAATTTACTCTATAAGAGATGGGTAAGACGAAATGAACAGATAGTTGAGAAACTTTCCGGTGGACGTGTGGCATACGTGCATGTTCAGGGAATGGATAGTCCTAGCTTCCGTACTGTATATAGCGAGTTGCTGAGCGAGAAGAACAGAACGAAGGATGCTGTGATAGTTGATACTCGTCATAATGGCGGTGGATGGTTGCATGATGATTTGGTCACACTTCTCAGCGGGAAGGAATATCAGAGGTTCGTTCCTAGAGGACAGTATATCGGCAGTGACCCGTTCAACAAGTGGCTCAAACCGTCATGCGTTCTTGTATGTGAGGACAACTACAGTAACGCCCACGGTTTCCCATGGGTATATAAGGAATTGGGCATAGGTAAGCTTATCGGAACACCAGTTCCGGGAACAATGACTGCCGTATGGTGGGAAAGACAGATTGACCCAAGTATTGTCTTCGGTATACCTCAGGTGGGATGTATGGATATGCGCGGCGAATATCTTGAAAACAAGGAGCTTCAGCCTGATATTGAAGTCTATAATTCGCCTGAAGAAGTATTGAGAGGCGAGGACAGACAGCTGGAAGCTGCAGTGAAGGAAATGCTTAAGACAATCAAGTGACAGACACAGAAACATGTAAAGTGATAATAGAAAAATGGCTGCATCGGAACTATGGTGCAGCCATTTTTCTATTCTATATGATTATTCCTGTTTTTCCTTTTCGGCTTTCTGCTTTTTCTCTATAAGCATGTTCATGAAAGCTGAACTTATGATACCGGTCGGAATTGCAATCATGGCAATACCTATCAGGCTTATAAGACTGCTAAGTAAACGGCCAAGGGGAGTAATAGGATATATATCGCCGTATCCCACAGTAGTGAATGCCACTATGGCCCACCAGAATCCGTCGCCGATGTTTTCGAATGCATGAGGCTGTGCGTTTCGCTCTATGTAATACATCAGTATTCCGGAGAAACCCAGCATGATGCCGCATGCGGTATATGATGTGATGAGTTCCTCTTTAACGGTTTGAAGCACTGTACCTATCATCTGGAATGAACGTGAATAGCGGATTAGCTTGAATATTATCAGAATATATGCCAGAACTACCAGATGTATATGAGGAGTTCCCGTAAAGACATATATCATAACAAAAGGTAGTATCGCCACGAAATCTATCAGACCATAAAAGGAGAAAATGTAGTGTAGGCGGGCACGCCATGCTCGGTTGTAACGCGGATACTGAACCGGAGCAGCTATAAGGCGCAGAATGTATTCTATTGTGAAAATGAATGAGGCAAGGTAATTGAACAGAAACAAACGGCTTCTGTATGGTTCTGACTCGTCGAACGAACTGTAAATTATAGAGAATATAGACCCTATTATGAAAAACAGTACGAAATACTGGAACCATTTCTTCATTAGCTGACGGTGTATAGTTCTGTAGAGTTTTTCATGGCGGATAATGCTGTTCAGCTTTCCGCGAAGATTACTGATGTCGTTTGTTCCTTTTTCCATAGTTGATAATAATTATAGCAAACTTACGGAAAATCTCTGGAATATCCGCCGAATTGCAGCAGATTAACGCAACAGGATTTGATAATTAGGGAGTTAGAGGAAAAACGCAGAAGTTGGGCAGACAGTTGAAAACCGTCTTAAAGCAGATTAAAGCAAAAGAACGGTTTCCTAATCATTACCCGATGAAAGTGCAGATTTAACAGTCCCTATTTCATTTTGCGGCGTTCTGCGCAGCTTTGCTTATCAATAGGTAACTCGTTGATTTATAGTTTTGCAACCAAAAAGAAACGAGTATGGCAAGAAGCACATTCAAGGTGCTGTTCTACGTGAACGGCAGTAAGGAAAAGAACGGAATTGTCCCCATCATGGGACGAGTTACAATCAACGGAACGGTAGCACAGTTTAGCTGCAAGCGAGCTATCCCGAAAGAGCTTTGGGATGCCAAAGGGAACAAGGCAAAGGGTAAGAGTATGGAAGCGAGGGAAACCAATCTTGCGCTTGACAACATCAAGGCTCAAATCATCAAGCATTACCAGCGTATATCCGACCGTGAAGCGTATGTAACGGCAGAAATGGTACGCAATGCCTATCAGGGATTGGGCGGTGAGTATGAAACGTTGCTCGGTGCTTTCGACAAGGAAAATGAAGTGTTCAAGAAGCGTGTCGGAAAAGACAGGGTCAGGGCTACCTATATGGCAAGGGTGCGGGCAAGAAACCATGTGGCGGCATTCATCAGGTCACATTACAAGCGGAACGACATCTCCATGCCTGAACTTACGCCCGACTTCATCAAGGAGTTCGCCGTGTTCCTTTCCAACGAAGCCAGACTGCACAACGGTTCGATATGGGAAAACTGCATGTGGTTGAAAGGTGTGGTGATGCGGGCGCATTTCAACGGACATATACCGAGAAATCCGTTTGCCCAGTTCCATATAAGCCCGAACACGAAAGAGCGTGAATATCTGACGGAGAATGAGTTGAAAACATTGATGGAATTTCAGTTCAAAGACCCCAAGAACTCCTATCTCCGTGATATTTTTGTTTTCGCCAGTTTTACCGCCCTCTCATTCGTGGATATAAAGGAATTAAGCAACGACCAAATTGTGGAAGTGAACGGTGAGAAATGGATTATTTCCAAACGACACAAGACGGGTGTACCGTTTCAGGTGAAGCTGCTGGATATTCCCTTGCAGATAATCGAGCGTTACAAGGCTTTTCAGGAAAACAATCTTGTATTTCCCAATCTCAACTATTGGTCAATATGCAAGCGTATGGGAAAGATGATAAAGGAATGCGGTATTACCAAGAAAATCAGCTTTCACTGCTCCAGGCACGGGTTTGCGACCCTGGCTCTCAGCAAAGGGATGCCAATCGAGAGCGTCAGCCGTATTTTGGGGCATACGAACATTGAGACCACGCAAATCTATGCGAAGATAACCGTGCAGAAATTGGATAATGACCTCACGATGCTGGGCGACAAGCTGAGCAAATCATTCGGGAACGTGAAAATGGCAGGGATATGAAACGGGAAATAATCACAACGGACAGCTATGGTAGAATTACCATACCATCTGATACAGGCAATATATGGATGAATGAAATGGAGCTGGTAGAGCTGTTCGGGGTAATCGCCCCGACGCTCCGTGCCGCCATTCGTGCCG
Organism: Bacteroides caecigallinarum; assembly: GCF_021530995.1. Taxonomy (GTDB): domain Bacteria; phylum Bacteroidota; class Bacteroidia; order Bacteroidales; family Bacteroidaceae; genus Phocaeicola; species Phocaeicola faecigallinarum. The sequence continues at coordinate 87 of NZ_JADYTF010000002.1, read as the reverse complement.
TGTACAAGTGTGGAGTTTTGAATCCTCTTGAAGCTGAAAAACGTATCAAGCTGCCCAACGGCTATTATGCGGACATGTATGCCTTGC
>NZ_JADYTF010000029.1 GCF_021530995.1 Bacteroides caecigallinarum | reverse complement strand
TGAATACATATACTTAACAAATCATCAACTAAAATCAGCAGTATCCTTAAACGCCCAAAATAAATTAACACTGACTTTTCCAAAAAATCAAGAGAAAACGACAAGAAATTCAAACTAAAACGTCCTGACATCTTAGTTTAAATGTCAAAGCATTTTCAAGAGGCTTGCAAAACATTTGAAAAGACATTGCAAAACAGGAAATTTTATTCTATTTCATCAACAGACAAGAAGACACACAAAGTATCACAATAACAATAGAAATATATTATTTAGAAACTATTATCACAACAATCGCCAAAACCTCTTACACATAATATAATTTCAAGCGTAATAAATACAATTTTATCAATTCACAAAACCGTATAAATACGTTTTTCAGTTTCAGTCGAACCATCATACACAAAACAGCCATTCTCAGAAGCCCATAATTACAAATTGTCAAAATGACATTTAACATACGGAAGAATGTCAATTAACCATTATTATGCCGCCACGTAACAAATGTTACGGTTCAGACGGTTTATTACCCTTACCTTTGCAGCAAACAATTAAATACTAAGCAATATGGATTTAAGAAAGAGAAATGTTGGAGATATCGTAGCCGAAAGATTTGCTACGGCGAGTGTGTTCTACAAGTTTGGAATAGATTTCTGCTGTCATGGTCAGGTTGCCCTGGATGAAGCATGCAAGAATGCCAATGTAGATGTAGATACTGTTATCAACGCTATAAACGACAACAGCACTGTTTCGGAAGGTGGTATTCCGTTTGCCTCCTGGCCTATCGACCTGCTTATTGACTATGTGCTCAAGATACATCACCGCGGCATCAGAAATAATGGTTCGGTACTTCTGGAGCTGATAGAAAAGGTTAAGAAAGCACATGGAGAGAGACATCCGGAACTGAACGAGCTGTACGAACAGGTCAGCGTTTCGCTTGAAGATCTGGAAAACCATCTGCAGAAAGAAGAGAATGTGCTGTTCCCATACCTGCTTGAACTTTTCGATGCGTCGGAAAGAAATATCAGTATTGAGCCTATGCACTGCGGATCAATAGCAAATCCTATAAGGGTTATGAATATGGAGCATGAGAATGAAGGTAACAGATATTTACATATAAAGGAGATTACCAACAATTTTGAGGTTCCGCAGGACGGGTGCAACACTTACCGCCTGATGATGACAGAGTTGGAAAAGTTCGTAAACGCGCTGTTCGAACATATCCATATCGAGAATAATATCATGTTCCCGAAAAGTCTGGAACTGGAAGAAAGAATGTTTTAATATTATAAGATTGAATTTTCTGAAAGGGGATGCTTCGGCATCCCTTATTTCTTTTGAAGACACAAATAAAAAAGCCCTTCAAATCTTCACGATTTAAAGGACTCTCTGTTCGTTTTTTCCGGCCAATGGATTCCCCAATCCAAAAAACCGTCAGTGCACGTACACCCTCAGGGATTCGAACCCTGGACCCACTGATTAAGAGTCAGTTGCTCTACCAACTGAGCTAAGAGTGCATCCACTAAATTATTGTCAAATTTCCCGAAAGAAGTACACCCTCAGGGATTCGAACCCTGGACCCACTGATTAAGAGTCAGTTGCTCTACCAACTGAGCTAAGAGTGCATCATTTTCGATTGCGGGTGCAAATGTATGACTTTTATTTGAATTTACAAAACATTTCATGCACATTTTTATCCGCCTTTTATCCTTTTTATTTCCGTTACAGACTGTTCAGACTGCACAAAACGCACATTATCAGCAGATAAACTTATTTGTGAATGCCAATGATGTTTTAACAAAAAAATTATATCTGATATGCATCAGAGTAGTTTCAGGAGCTCTTCAGCCAGGATTTGACGTACTTCGTCCATAGATACCTGCACCCCCGTCTCCTTCTCTATCGAGGTCACTCCCTTATTGGTAAAGCCACACGGATTGATATAGTCAAAGTATCCCAGGTCGGTGTTTACGTTAAGTGCCAGACCGTGCATGGTTACAAAATGGCTGCTCCTGACTCCCATCGCACAAATCTTCCTTTCGCGTGGAGTTCCTATATCTATCCACACTCCTGTAGCACCGTCTACCCTGCCGGACTTTATTCCGTAATGCGAGCAGGTACGGATTACAGCCTCTTCAAGCTGATGGAGATAGCCTTTCAGCCCCAGTTTAAAATCCTCAAGACAGAGAATGGGATAACATACCTGCTGACCGGGACCGTGATAGGTGATGTCGCCTCCACGGTCGATGCGGAACACTTCGGCTCCTATGCGCGAAAGCATTTCGTCGCTTATCAGCATGTTTTCCTGCTTGCCGTGTTTGCCTATTGTATATACATGCGGATGAGTGCAGAAGATTATACGATTCTCGTATGGTTGTCCCTCACTGCGGGCTTTAATTATCGAATTGAACAATTCCGTCTGCCGTTCCCAGGCTTCGGAATAAGTAATGTGTTTCCAGTCTTCTATTTTCATGGTTATCGGTTTAGTTTAAAACAAAAATACAGGTTTTATCTTAATATTGCAAGATGTAGGGCATAATGAGCTGTGGATATACAGTAAAAAACTATTAAAATGTAAGCCTGCGTTTAACTCTTTCAAGAACTTTGTTTATATTTGTATTAAGTAGAAATTATCACAAAAACAGATTATGAAAAAAAGAACGATTCTTAATACTGCCTTGGCTTGTGGAGCGGTTGCGTGTCTTTCGATACAGTCTTGTCAGAACACGGAGACTGCCAAGCCTGCAAAGGTGTCAAGCATACAGGCGGATACTTTGGTTACCCTGAAAGCCGGTGACAAGTCATCGCCGAAATGTAAGGTTTCCATAGATTACATGTATCTGGAAGCGGGAGACGAAAAGGATTCCATTTCAGCCATCATAAATTCCAAAATCCAGAGTATAGCCTTTGGTGATACATACGGGAAGATGGATCCGAAAGAAGCTATTCCTGCTGTAGTGGGCAAATATACCAAGGACTATAGAGACAAGCTTACAAAATTCTACGAAGCCGACATTCACAACGGAGTGAAGCCGGAGGATATCCCGGCATGGTATAACTATCAATATGAGATTACTTCGGAACTGTCGCTCAATAATGACAGCATCTGGAACTTCTCCGTGTCAACTTTCATGGATACGGGCGGTGCTCATCCCAACACTACTATCAAATGGGCTAACCTGCTGGCAAAATCGGGCAAGGTGCTGACCAAGGACGTAGTGTTCAGAAAAGACAAGGAGAAGGAAATCGTAGGACTGATAATGAAACATCTGATAGACGAGGTGAACCAGAGACTGGAGACTGACACTATCACTTCAATAGAGGGACTTAAGGAGAACGGCGCACTGCTTGATGTGGATCTTTATATCCCTGACAACTTCCTGCTGCTTGAGGACAGGGTTTCGTTCCTCTACAACAGATATGACATAGCTCCGTATTCTATGGGAGAATTTATCATCGACGTGCCATACGCAGAGATTGAAACGATGCTGAACAGAAAATAGCTCTTAATTTTTAATTCTTAATTATTAACTCAATAAATGGAGATTATACAGAAATATTTTCCGGAACTGACCGACACACAGAAGGAGCAGTTCATGGCTTTATACGATTTATATACCGACTGGAACAGCAAGATCAACGTGATTTCCAGAAAAGACATTACAAACCTGTACGAACACCATGTACTTCACTCGCTGGGTATCGCCAAGGTGATTAATTTCCGACCGGGTACTGAGATTATGGACCTCGGAACGGGCGGCGGTTTCCCGGGCATTCCGTTGGCTATCATGTTTCCGGACACTCATTTCCATCTGGTGGACAGTATCGGAAAGAAGGTAAAGGTGGCTACTGAGATTGCTTCTGCCATAGGACTGAAGAATGTCACTACACGCCACTGCAGGGCTGAGGAGGAGAAACAGTTGTTCGACTTCGTTGTGAGCCGTGCCGTAATGCCACTTACTGATCTTTTGAAAATCATCAGAAAGAATATCAAGAAGGAACAGAACAACGCTTTGCCTAACGGACTTATCTGTCTGAAGGGTGGCGAGCTTCAGAACGAGGTTATGCCGGTGAAACATCAGACAGTAATGTATGATCTGAAAGATTATTTCGAAGAGGAATTCTTTGAGACCAAAAAGGTGGTTTACGTAACTATAAACAAATGATCTATGACTATAAAATGCTTTGAATTCAATATGTTTCCGGTAAACACTTATGTGTTGTCGGACGAGACTAACGAAGCTGTAATCATTGACGCCGGATGTTATTACGAGGACGAACAGGAGATGCTGAAGAAGTATATCGAAAGAAACGGACTCACAGTGAAGCATCTGCTCAACACTCATCTGCATCTGGACCATATATTCGGAAATGCCTTTGTGAGCAGAACTTATGGCGTTATGCCGGAGGCTTCGGCAGACGATGAATTCCTGTTGCCTAAGACGAAGGATTATTGCCGCATGTTCGGAATTGCGATGAACGAGGATGTTCCTGCCATTGGAAAGCAGTTGGCAGACGGCGATGAGGTTTGCTTCGGAAACACGACTCTGAAGGTTATCCAGGCTCCGGGACACTCGCCGGGAAGCCTTGTTTACTATAACGAGAAGGAAGGCTGTCTGTTCTGTGGTGATGTTCTGTTCAGAGGCAGTATAGGAAGAACCGACCTCGACCGTGGCAACTACAGACAGCTGATTGACAGCATAAGCAACCGCCTGTTTACCCTGCCTGACGAGACAAAGGTGTATACGGGACACGGCGAACCTACCACTATAGGAAACGAAAAGATGAACAATCCGTTCTTCAGATAAAAAAACTTACAAACCTAAAACTAATATAACCATGAAAAGTTTCTCATTTGCCGACCGCCATATCGGTATTTCGGAACAGGATATTCCTGTTATGCTCAATAAAATCGGAGTAAAGTCTGTGGATGAACTCATAGAAAAGACCATCCCGTCTGAAATAAGACTTAAAGAGAGACTGCCACTTAAACCTGCCATGAGCGAATATGAGTTTGCCGACCATATAAACCGTATGGCAGCGAAAAACACAAGATTCAAATCGTATATCGGTCAGGGCTGGTATGACACTGCCACTCCTGCCGTGATACAGAGAAATGTATTCGAAAATCCTGTGTGGTACACTTCATACACTCCTTATCAGGCTGAAATTTCTCAGGGACGACTTGAGGCTCTTATCAACTTCCAGACTGCAGTGTGCGACCTTACGGCTATGCCGCTTGCCAATTGCTCTTTGCTTGACGAGGCTACTGCCGCTGCCGAGGCTGCCACTATGATGTTCGCGCTTAGAAGCCGCAAGCAGCAGAAGGAAGGGGCATGTACCCTGTTCGTGGATGAGGAGATTTTCCCTCAGAACCTTGCAGTTATCATGACAAGGGCTATTCCTCAGGGTATGAACGTGAAGACAGGCTCATACAAGGACTTCGAATTTACTCCTGACGTGTTCGGCTGCATAGTGCAATATCCTAACAACAGCGGTAGCGCGGAGGATTACAGGGAGTTCACAGAAAAGGCTCATCAGGCTGAATGCAAGGTGGCTGTGGATGCGGATATCATGTCGCTGGCCCTGCTGGTTCCGCCGGGTGAATGGGGTGCCGACATCGTGTTCGGAAGTACTCAGAGACTGGGTATTCCTAAGTTCTACGGAGGTCCGTCGGCTGCTTATTTTGCCACAAGGGACGAATATAAGAGAAATATGCCGGGACGTATCATAGGTCTGTCGAAAGACAAGTACGGACATCTGTGCTATCGTATGGCATTGCAGACACGCGAGCAGCATATCAAGCGCGAGAAGGCTACATCTAACATTTGTACTGCCCAGGCTTTGCTGGCTACAATGGCAGGATTCTATGCCGTATATCATGGCCAGGAAGGCATAAAGAGTATTGCTTCGGGAATACACAGCACTACTGTATGGCTGGCTAAACAGCTCTCGAAACTGGGTTATGTACAGAAGAATGCCGTTTATTTCGACACTCTGAGACTGCAGATGCCTGATCATGTAAAGACTGACGAAATAAAGACTATATCTGCCAGCAAAGGTGTCAATCTGAGATATTTTGACAATGGTGATGTAGGACTGAGCGTAAACGAGACTACTTCTGTGGCAGAAGCTAATCTTCTGTTAAGTATTTTTACCATTGCCGCAGAAAAACCTTTCACAGAAACAGCTGAAATTCCTGAAGGCTCGGTTATCAAGAAGGATATGAAACGCCAGAGTGGGTATCTCACTCACGAGGTGTTCTGCAAGTATCACACTGAGACTGAGATGATGAGGTATATCAAGCGTCTGGAACGTAAGGATATTTCTCTGGCTCATTCCATGATTTCACTCGGTTCCTGTACAATGAAACTGAACGCGGCTTCCGAAATGATGCCTCTAAGCAATGCCGGCTGGATGAACATGCATCCTCTGGCTCCGGCTGACCAGGCAGAAGGTTACATGGAACTGATAACAAATCTATCGGAACAGTTGGCTCTGATTACTGGTATGGACGGTGTTACACTGCAACCTAACTCAGGTGCTGCAGGCGAATATACCGGTCTGCGCGTCATTGCGGCTTATCTGAACAGCATCGGCCAGGGTGACAGGGATATAATTCTTATTCCTGCATCGGCTCACGGAACTAATCCTGCATCGGCTATTCAGGCCGGATTTACCACTGTGACTTGTGCGTGCGACGAACATGGCAATGTGGATGTGGAAGACCTGAAACACAAAGCCGAAGAAAACAAGGATCGTCTGGCTGCACTGATGATTACTTATCCTTCCACTCACGGTATTTTTGAAACAGATATAGTGGAAATCTGCAATATCATACATAACTGCGGTGCACAGGTCTATATGGACGGGGCGAACATGAATGCTCAGGTGGGACTTACCAATCCGGGAACTATCGGTGCGGACGTATGTCATCTGAATCTGCACAAGACATTTGCCAGCCCTCATGGCGGCGGTGGTCCGGGTGTAGGTCCTGTATGCGTGAAATCTCATCTTGTTCCTTTCCTCCCGGGACATGCTTCAACTGATAATGCTCTGAACGAGGTTTCGTCTGCTCCTTACGGCAGTGCGGGAATCCTGCCTATCACATACGCATATATCTGCATGATGGGTGCCGAAGGTTTGGAGAACGCGACTAAGGCTGCTATCCTTAATGCCAACTATCTGGCCGCATGTCTGAACGACACATACGGTATAGTATACAGAGGTAAGAACGGTTTTGTGGGACACGAAATGATTCTTGACTGCAGAAGACTGCATGAGGAAAGCGGTATCGACGAAAACGATATATCAAAGCGTCTGATGGACTACGGATATCATGCTCCTACCCTTTCATTCCCTGTTCACGGCACTCTGATGATTGAGCCGACAGAGAGTGAAAGTCTTGCAGAGCTTGACAACTTTGTAGATACTATGCTGAGTATCTGGAATGAGATTGAGGAAGTGAAGAACGGAACCGCATCTGCAGAAGACAATGTTCTGAAGAACGCGCCTCATCCGGAATATGAGGTAGTGGAAGGCGAATGGAATCATCCTTACACACGCGCCAAGGCTGTTTATCCGCTTGAAAGTGTAAGACAGAACAAGTTCTGGATAAATGTGGCAAGAATAGACAATACACTGGGCGACCGCAAGCTGTTGCCTACACGGTATGGGTCGTTTGAATGAATTAATAATGAATAATTAATAATAAAAAATGGCGGGATTGTACTCTCGCCATTTTTTGTTTAATTGTATAATTATTTTACTTCAAATCTTCTCTAAAAACTAACAAATAATACTCAACTCCTCTTCCTATACCCCAATATCGCCCACGCATTGAACACCACGGCAAAACCGCATAGGGACAGGAAATACGGGACGAGTTCGGCAAATCCGCTGCCTTTGAGATATACCATACGCATGACGCTGATAAAATATTTCAACGGATTGAATATGGTTATATACTGTGCCCAGTCCGGCATACTGGAAACGGGAGTGAGAAGTCCGCTCATAAGCAGGAATATCATTATGAAGAAAAACATCACGAACATGGCCTGCTGCATGGTGTCAGAATAATTGGACACAACGAGTCCCATACCTGATACGGCAACGATATATACCACAGCGAATAGATATATCGTCAGGAGGCTGCCAACAGGTATAAGTGAATATATAAACACAGCCAGCAGCATACAAAGGGTAAAGACTATAAGACCTATGCACCAGTAAGGTATCAGCTTGGCAAGTATGAACTGCATACGGCTTGCTGGAGTCACATTTATCTGCTCAATGGTACCGGCTTCCTTCTCGCCCACGATATTGAATGCAGGGAGAAATCCGGTTATCATGGTGAGAAGCATCACCATTATGGCTGGTACCATAAAGACTTTATAGTCGAGGTGCGGATTGAACTTGTATTGGGGCATAATCCTGAATGACTTTCCCACTGAACTTGTTACAGCTGGTTGCGACATCATCATTTCCTCGGACAACGATGCCGCAAAATCATTGACTATCGTGGAAAGATAGCTGCTGCCCAGAATTCCCTTGGTTCCATTTACGGAGTTGGACGAAATCATCACACCTGCTACTCTCTCAGTCTGTAAATCTTTCTCGAATCCGTCCGGAATATCGAGTATTATATCTGCCTTTCCGGCATCAACATCCCTGAGGGCTTCCTCACTACCGTCGGACACCGACTGGAAGATAAAATATCCTGACGAAACCACCTTACGCACCAGTTCGTCTGATGTCACGCTGCGGTCGTTGTCAACCACAGTAAGACGGATATTCGTCACTTCCTGATTTGCAGCCCAGGGCATGATAAGCATCATGAAAAGAGGCATGGCTATTATCATCTTGGGAATGAACTTGTTCCTCATTATCTGCTTGAATTCTTTTTCCAACAAATACTTCAGCATAGACATTTCAGTTTAAACGGTTCTTGAATGTTTTCAGACTAAGTGCAACCAGGGCCACTGTGACAAAAAGCAGTATTCCTATCTCCTTCAGGACGAATTGTATCTCTGCTCCCTGAATCATTATCTTTCTGATGGCATCGACATACCATCTTGCGGGAACTATGGCAGAAAGGCACTGTAGCGGAATGGGCATGCTTTCTACCGGGAATATCAGACCGGAAAGGAGCATGACGGGCATCATAAGTCCCATACCGGATACGAGCATGGCTGCCACCTGAGTATTCACCACATTGGAGATAAGCAGGCCGAGCGACAATGCCAGGAAGATGAATATCACAGATACAAACAACAGAAGTGGCAGACTGCCGGCAATCGGTACTCCGAGCACATATACCGAAAGAAGGAGTATGGTTATAAGGTTTACCATAGACAGTGTGAAATATGGTGTTACCTTAGAAAGAATGATATATATCGGTTTCATGGGTGAGACAAGGAGAATCTCCATTGTGCCGTTCTCCTTTTCGCGCACAATGGCTATTGAGGTCATCATGGCACAGATAAGCATGAGTATCATTCCCATTACTCCGGGAACGAAGTTGTATGCGCTCTCTGCCTGTGGGTTGTAAAGCATCCTTATTTCGGGTATTATACGACATGGGACACTGCTACCTTCGGACAGTTCCTGCATGCTCTGTGCAAGGATATTTGATGCATAGCCTGTTATCATTGACGCCTGGTTAGGTTCCGTACCGTCGGTGATGAGCTGCACGGCGGCATCTCCTCCCAGATGGAGTTCATTTTCGAAATCATCGCTGAACACCATGACAAGGCCTATCTCGCCATACTTGAAGACATCGTTTATGCGCGATACATCCCGAATTTCCTCGGCAATGGTGAAATATTCACTGGCATCGAAACGTTCCTTTATGGCTCTGGTCTCCATGCTTTGTGAAGGATCGAACACAGCAACCTTGGTGTTTCTCACTTCGGTGGTAATGGCAAAACCGAACAGAAGCATCTGCACCATAGGCATACCCAGGAGGATAAGCATGGTTCTGGAATCACGGAATATGTGAAGAAATTCCTTTCGGACAAATATAATAAACTGTTTCATAAATGTCAATCTCCTTTTCGTGTAGCTTCGCGTGCCAACATGCGGAATACTTCGTCCATGTCCGACACACCAAATTTGTTACGCAACGCCATAGGGCTGTCCAGCGCCTTTATCCTGCCGTCCACCATAATGGAAACACGGTCGCAGTATTCGGCCTCATCCATATAGTGAGTGGTGACAAACACCGTGATACCGCTTGACGCCGCACCGTATATCTGTTCCCAGAAACGGCGGCGGGTGATAGGGTCTACCCCACCAGTCGGTTCGTCAAGAAATACTATCTTCGGATTATGGAATGTGGATACGGCAAAAGCAAGCTTCTGCTTCCAGCCCAAAGGAAGATCGCACACCATAGTGTTACGTTCTGATTCCATATCTATGCCGCGGAGAACAGCATCTGTCTTTTCGGCTATTTCCTTATCCTTCATACCATAAATTCCTCCGTACAGGCGTAGGTTCTCCCATACTTTCAGGTCTTCGTATAAGGAGAATTTCTGACTCATATAGCCTATATTGCGCTTTACCTTTTCGGGTTCACGCTCTATATCGAAACTAGCCACTGTCCCCCTGCCCTCCGAAGGACGGCTCAATCCGCAAAGCATTCGCATAGCTGTAGTCTTGCCCGCCCCGTTTGCACCAAGAAAACCGAAGATCTCTCCTTTCCTTACGTTGAAAGTAATATGATCGACTGCCGTAAAATTGCCAAACCTCTTGGTAAGGTTCTCGGCCTGTATAACGTATTCTTCCTTCATTGCTCATCCTCCTTTAACATCAACATGAAACAGTCTTCCACTGTAGGCTTAATCTCTGTAATCTCAATATTTCCGTATCCCTTATTAATCAGATATTCGTCAAGCATAGCGGCAGTAGCGCTTTCAACCATAGTGACATGATAGCATGCACCGAATGAGAACGACGATTTCAAGTATGGGCAGGAACGCAGGTCGTTCAGCAGTCCGTGCATATTGTCTGCTGTGACAGAGCATAGTTTTTGGGGATAGGATGCTATGATATTGTCCGGCGAGTCTATCCTAAGGAACTTTCCGTTCTGCATCAGTGCTATCCTGTCACAAAGTCTGGCTTCGTCCATATACGGCGTTGATACTATAATGGTTATACCCTGGTTCTTCAGTTTCAGGAGCATTTCCCAGAATTCCTTTCTTGATACGGGATCTACTCCGGTAGTAGGTTCGTCAAGAAAGAGGACTTTCGGTTTGTGGATAAGTGCACAGCTCAATGCCAGTTTCTGCTTCATACCTCCCGATAATTTTCCGGCCCGGCGAGTCTTGAAGGGTTCGATATGCTTATAGATATCTTCTATCAGATGGTAATTTTCCTTTACAGTAGTATTAAAAACCGTAGCAAAGAAATTCAGATTTTCCTCTACTGTCAGATCCTGATACAGCGAGAATTTTCCGGGCATATACCCTATTATACTTCGCACGGATGCATAGTCCTTCACCACATCCAGACCTTCAATCACGGCACTGCCACTGTCCGGCAATATCAGTGTGGTGAGGAGACGGAAGAGTGTAGTCTTCCCAGCTCCGTCCGGACCTATGATACCGAAGAGTTCGCCTTTCGGAACATCAAAGCTAACATCGTCAAGAGCCTTGATTGAGCTATATGATTTTGATAATTGAGATACTGATACTGAGGACATTTTTTGAATTAAGAATTAATAATTAAAAACTCACCTCCCCATACATTCCGCGCTTGATATATCCGTCGTTCTGTACCTTAATCTTGACGGCATATACAAGGTTTGCGCGTTCATCGCGTGTCTGAATGGTCTTCGGAGTAAACTCTGCCTTATCGGAAATCCATGAGATTACCCCGCGGTATTCCTTTCTGTCGGAGTCGCCGCTATCGGCAAACACCTTTACTTCCTGACCTATCTTCAGACCGGTTATCTGTCCGGATGTAATATAGGCTTTCAGATACATATCGTTGATATTTGCCACCTTGAACAGGGTGCGTCCCTGCACTGCAAGCTCGCCTTTCTCTACATACTTGGCCATGACCGTTCCGTCAAACGGTGATGCGATAGTACTTTTACTTATCATATCGTTTGTAAGCGCTATCTGAGCCTTCAAGGCTTCTGCCTGGGCTTTGGCATTGGCATTACTGTTTCTCAATGTTTCAGTCTGTGCGTCCAACTGCTTCTCCAAGAGATTGATGGCTGCAGTGATATCGTCCAGCTGCTTGCGGTTTCCGGCATTGGCGTTGACTAGATTTTCGAATCGGGTCTGTTCTTTTTTCTGTGTGGCAATCTGCTGACGTATGGCTGCTGTCTGTTTATCCACATCGCATATACGGCTTTCAGCTGCTTTCACATTTGCCTCAAGCTGAAGCCTCTGAAGGTAAAGCTGTACGGTATCAATATATCCCACAGGCTTACCTGCAGTAACTTCCGTACCTTCGTCTATATCAAGTTCCATAATCTCACCGGCCACTCTTGCCGACACCATCACTTCTGTCACTTCGAATACTCCCGAAGCATCGTACTTACTGTCGCTACCCGAACATGCTGCCAGGAGGGTCATTGCTGATATAATAGAAAGAATGTTTCTCATGTTTCCCTGTTTTTATGTTTTGAAAAGTTTTTGCAAAGTGTTTTAAAAGGCTTTTAAACAGTGTTTAAATGGTATTTAAATAGTGTTTAAACAGTATTTAAAAGTCGTTTATCACATATTTGAAATCGTAGATGGCAAGCAGAAGCTGTATTTCATGCAGAATCTTTGTCTGTATGGCTGCATGCTCCGAATTGATGTCACGCATAAGATCGGTACCGGATATGGTCCCGTTGGCTATCTTTGCCTCGGATGCTTTTCTGATGGAAGTCTTCAGGCGGATAATCTCGTCATCGTACTTTATCTGATCCATGTATTTGTCTATTGCAAGCTCTTTCTGCGTCTTGTCTATATCGGTATTGAAGAGAAAGAGTTCACGCTGGTTTTCCACAATATCAATATTGTTGCGTATGAGTTTTCTCTGGCTCTTGAGGGAATAGAAATTGCCGATATTCCAGTTCAGCTTTATCCCGGCTATATAGTATGGCGCAAACTTATTTTCGAACATATCCAGTCCCGGCTTGCCATATCCTCCTGTGGCGAAAAGACTTAGGCGGGGATAAAGCCCTGAATTGATACGGTTGTAATCGCTTCTGTACTTCATCACCTGCGCATCGAACAGGCTCATCTCCGGTCGTCCTAAGGCATCGCTCTGCGAAGGGCGCTCCGGCAAAGGTTTCACTAACTTTGTTTCCTCATCAATCTCCATACCCGTAAGTTTGGCAAGGATAGCTATATATGTGTTTCTTGCCGTCAGAAAGTCTATTTCGTTCTGTTCTGACTTAATAATATCTACCCTGATGGCATCCAGATCTGACTGATTGGCTATACCGTTCTTTACGTAGGACTCCACCTGAGCATAGCTGTCTGCAAGGATTTTTTTCAGCAGCCTGTTCTGCTCTATTTGGGCATCGGCAAGCAGTATTCCGAAATAGATCTGGTTAATTCTTTCGTTTACGGCATAGAGACTGACCTCAATGTTGTTCCTTTCAACCTCAGAAGAAGATTTCACAGCCTCTTTAGATGATTTGATTGCCCCACCGTCCCAGATAGTCTGATTAAGGTCGAGCGATATGCCATACTGATCCTGGCTGAGATGCGGAATCTCCACTCCCTTAAAGCCCATAGCCTCAAGGTCGATAGGAATCTTGGTTACGTCAGACTGATATGTCGCCTTTGAGGAGAACATCAGCTGTGGGAGATAACCCTTATTGAGATTATCAATATTATATTCCTTAGTCTTTTCCACCAGACCAAGCTTTCTGATAAGAGGATAATTCTCCCTGGCTTTGCTGTAACACTCCTCGATGGTTATACTCGTCTGTCCGAAGCACAATGCAGATATGGCAACTGCAATGGCGGTAGTACATAGTCTTTTCATTCTATAACGGGATATATGTTAAGTGTCTTAAAAGTATCATTTTATTTTAAGTTTAACAAGCCACACTCCACTAATTTTTCATATAATAAAAAAATCTGCCACGGACATAACATCCATGGCAGATTTTTAACTTCTTTAACTTCAAAATCAAGACAAACCTTCAATTTGGCCGTTCACGATATCGATATGCAACGCCTGTGGTTCCTTAGGTAATCCAGGCATACGCATCATTTCGCCTGCTACGATAACGAGCATTTCAGCTCCGGCATTGATTACTATATCACGTACTGTGAAGTTGAATCCAGATGCCACTCCATACAGTTTCGGATCTGTAGAGAACGAATACTGAGTCTTGGCAATACATATAGGGAAGTGACTGAATCCGAGTTCCTCTATCATCTTCAGTTTCTTTCTTGCGGCAGGACCGAACAATACCTGTTTAGCGCCGTAAAGTTCGCATGCCACTTTAGCAACCTTAACTTCTACAGAATCTTCATCGTCGTATGCAAATTTCAGAGGTTCTGAAGGATTGTTCTCAATTGTATCCACTACAAGGTTTGCAAGTTCTACAGCACCTGCACCACCTTCGGCAAATGCATTGTTAACGGCAAATCCTACTCCCATTTCCTCACAGTGCTGACGAACAAAGTTGATTTCTTCGTCTGTATCGTTGGCATAGCGGTTGAATGCCACAACTACAGTCTGTCCGAACGACTGGAGGTTTTCGATATGCTTGTCGAGGTTCTTAACACCTTCACGCAATCCTTCCATATTAGGTTCCTTGATTTTCTCCAACTCTACTCCGCCGTGCATCTTGAGTCCCTGAGCTGTTGCAACAATCACTGTAAGTTTTGGCTGCAGACCTGCCTTGCGGCACTTGATGTCATAGAATTTCTCTGCACCCAGGTCGGCACCGAATCCGGCTTCTGTAATCACATAGTCACCGAAAGTCATTGCAAGCTTGGTAGCAAGAACAGAGTTACAGCCGTGTGCGATATTGGCGAACGGACCTCCGTGAACGAATGCAGGAGTAGCCTCTGTAGTCTGTACAAGGTTAGGAGAAAGAGCATCCTTGAGCAACACTGTAATGGCACCTGCCACTCCAAGGTCTTTCACTGTGAAAGGCTTGTTGTCGATAGTAAATCCGAGAAGTATATTTTCAATTCTGCGGCGAAGGTCATTCTCATCCTTTGCAAGACAGAGGATAGCCATGATTTCCGATGCAGGAGTGATATCGAAACTTGACTCGCGAGTGATACCATTAGTCTTACCGCCAAGTCCTGTGATTATATATCTCAATCCGCGGTCGTTGACGTCAAGCACTCTGTTCCACAAAACTTCCTTCATGGCAAAACCATTGTCCTGGTTCTGATACATATAGTTGTCGAGGAGTGCTGCAATCATGTTGTGTGCAGAAGTGATGGCGTGGAAGTCGCCTGTGAAGTGAAGATTGATTTTCTCCATCGGAAGAACCTGTGCATAACCACCTCCGGCAGCTCCACCCTTCATACCGAAACATGGTCCGAGTGAAGGTTCGCGCAAGGCGCAGATGGCTTTCTTGCCTATTTTGTTAAGACCCAGTGCAAGACCTATTGACACTGTAGTCTTACCGATACCAGCCTTTGTAGGAGTGATGGCTGTAACCAGAATCAGGTTACTTTTCTTTACTTTCTCTTCATCAATGATTTCTTCTGATACTTTAGCCATGTAACGTCCGTAGTGTGTTACATGTTCCAATGGCATACCGTAATTAGCGGCAACCTGTTTGATTTTGGTTAACTCAATACTGCGTGCGATTTCTATATCTGATTTCATATTCATATTTTTAGATGTTTGCAAAGGTAAGAAAAAAAACTTTATATTTGTGAATGAAACAACAAAGTAATATACACTAATTATGGAATTTAGTAATAAAGAAGTCCGCCGCACAGAGAAAATGAAACTGAAAAGACCCGGACTACTGACCCAGATTATAATAGCCATAGTGTTAGGTATAGGAGCTGGAATCATATCACCTGCCCTGCCTGTAAGAATATTCGTTACATTCAACGGACTGTTCAGCGAATTTCTGGCATTCATCATTCCTCTTATAATAGTGGGACTTGTGGCTCCCGCCATTGCTGATATCGGCAAGGGAGCAGGAAAGATGCTTGCCGTAACTGCACTGCTGGCTTACGCAGCTACACTTTTCTCCGGGTTTACTTCATACGCTGTGGGTGAGACTTTCTTCCCGATGCTCATAACAAGAGATATTCCGCTTTCGGAAATCAGTGAGGCAAACGGGGTTGTACCGTTCTTCACCATTGACATACCTGAACCGCTGAATGTGATGACAGCCCTAGTCATGGCTTTCACACTGGGACTGGGAATGGCAAACCTTAATACAAGCTATCTGAAAAATGCTTTCGTTGATTTCAAGGAGATTATCGTAAAGACTATTCAGAAGGTTATCCTCCCGTTGTTGCCGATATACATCTTCGGTATATTCTTCAATATGACGCACTCCGGACAGGTTTTCCATGTGCTGAGTGTATTTATCAAGATAATCGGAATAATCTTCATCCTTCATATACTTCTGTTGATATTCCAATATGTGATAGCAGGACTTATAGCAGGAAAGAACCCTTTCAGGATGCTTGCGAACATGATGCCGGCTTATTTCACAGCACTGGGTACGCAGTCATCGGCCGCAACAATACCGGTAACACTGAAACAGACTGTAAAGAACGGAGTGAACGAAGATACCGCAGGTTTTGTGATACCTTTGTGTGCCACTATTCATCTGTCGGGAAGCACGATGAAGATTGTGGCATGCGCCCTTGCACTGATGATGATGCAAGGAATTCCTTACGATTTCAAGATGATGTCTGGGTTCATATTCATGTTGGGAATAACGATGGTTGCTGCCCCGGGAGTGCCCGGCGGAGCTATTATGGCATCATTGGGAATACTGTCATCAATGCTTGGATTCGATGATAACGCCCAAGCACTGATGATAGCACTTTATATTGCAATGGACAGCTTCGGCACAGCATGCAATGTTACGGGAGACGGTGCACTCGCTGTGATTATAGACCGATGGTTCAGAAAATAATAAATGGCCTTACAAAGTTACCGTTACACGTTCGTGTCACGCGCGGAACACAAACGTGCAACACGCGGAACACGAATGTGTTGCACGCGTAACACGGACGTGTTACGCCATCTTTTTGCTGGGATTAAAATTAATATGAACTGATTCGCAATCTTTTTCCCGAAACTTACCTGTTCCTGACCAGATACAATGAATCGGTAATGCAGGCAGGAAGCTCCTCCTTATAATGGGTAACCATAATCATGGTCTTGTCGTTTCGACGGCAGAATGTTTCTATTACATCTTTCACCAGACGGCGGTTGTACAGGTCAAGTCCGTGAAGAGGTTCGTCGAGTATCAGAAGCTCAGGGTCTTTCACGAAAGCACGTGCCAGAAGTACAAGTCGCTGCTCGCCGCTCGACAACTGCAGGAAACTCCTGTCTGCCAACTGCTTTACTCCGAATATATCCATCCAGAACAGACACACTTCCCTATCCTCTTCCTTAGGACGCTTGTATAGTCCTATAGAGTCGTGAAGTCCGCTTGCCACAATGTCAATGGCAGGAATATTCTTCAGATAGGCTCTGTGCATCTCTGGGCTGACGTAGCCGATATGCTTCTTGATTTCCCATATACTCTCGCCGCTGCCGCGCTTGCGGTCGAACAGAGTGATGTCGCAGGCATAGCTTTGTGGATTGTCGGCACAAACCAGACTCAGGAGTGTTGACTTTCCGGCACCGTTCTCACCGCTCAAGGCCCATTTCTCGCCACACTTCACTGTCCAGTCAAGTTCACGGAGAATAGTTCTTTCGCCATAGCGGATACTTACCTTATTCAGTTTGACTACATTGGCTGCCTTATACAGATTATCCTTATAAGGCATATCAAGTATAGCTTGGATCTTTTCGTCGGAAAGCAACCTTTCCGGTACAGAGACACCCTGATACTCGGAACGTGGAAGTTTCTCGCCACAAATCATATTCTCAACAGTTATCACATGAGTGATGAAGTCAGGAATATCGTCCGATTTGGAAAGTACAAGGATAACCTGAAGGCCTATCACCTTGATAAGCTCCGCCAGAAGCGACTTCAGCAAATCGCGCGTGCCGGCATCAAGTCCGATGAAAGGATTGTCCATGATGAGGACTCTTGGTCCTGAGAGCAGTGTCTTTGTAAGCTGGAATTTTCTCAACTCACCGCTGGAAAGAAGTATGATAGGCTTCTGCAGCATTTCTTCTATTCTGAACAGAGTGTAAAGACTCTCTTTCAGCTGTTCGTCCTTGCACTGTGGAAGAAGATCGCCAACTACAGGAATATTCTCCGTATCCTGCGAGTTCCATCTCTGCTGATAATAATAGCTGCCGTCGGCATCGCCATACGAATCGCGGAATGTTATGTATCTGAGATTGTCTGAAACAAGATTTGAACTTGAAGGTGAAAAATCGTATGCCACCTCATTCATCAACAGTGGATATTTTCCTGTTATGATATCTATAAGAATACTTTTACCTCCACCGTTTGGACCTACTACAGCCAATTGCTCGCCTGCATTCAGGCAGAAGTCCACAGGCTTACCCATTCTGTACAGAGGATGACGGGTAACGCCATTTGATACTGAAATAACTCGTTGTTGCATTGTTTTTGATTTTTAAATTCACTTCACCACCTTATCAGGATTCTTAGCAATAAAATCTTTCCAACCCGAATAAGCTTTATGGGTTTCAGGCCGTCCCATCTGCAGATAATGGCAATATGCCGCTCCCAAGGCGTCTGTGGCATCCATAAACGGTCCGATATCCTCTTTCCTGATTTTAAGCATACGTCGCAGCATGTCCGCCACCTGCTCTTTGCTTGCCTGACCATTGCCGGTAATGGCCATCTTAATTTTTAGAGGGGCATATTCCGTTACAGGTATATCCCTGCACAATGCCGCCACTATAGCCACCCCTTGGGCCCTGCCCAGTTTGAGCATGGACTGTACGTTCTTGCCGAAGAAAGGAGCCTCTATGGCAAGCTCGTCAGGCAGGTATGAGTTTATCACCCCCTGCACACGTTCGTAGATATGCTTCAGTTTGAGATACGGATCGGTAAACTTACGCATGTCTATCACACCAAGGGTGACAACTTCGGCTTTGGTGCCAACAACCTTGATGACACCATATCCCATAATGTTTGTTCCGGGGTCTATACCAAGAATTATCTTTTCCTTAACGGGCTGAATCACTTTATTACCTCCATCAAAGTAGGGAAACCTATAATCTTATCCTTGAAAATCTTTGTCATTTCCTCATTAAGACGGGCACCACACTTGGTATGCCAGTTGTGAAGAGCCGCGCTGTCTTCAACCTCCCACTGGAGCGAGAAGCATTCACTATCCTGTTCCTTATGGCTCAGAATACGCAAAATACGCGGATTCTTCAACTCTCCGGTTTTCTCTGCTTCAGGAATATAACACTCGTTCAGCCAGATAACGAAATTTCTGGCATCATTCATTTCAACATGAAAAGTAGTATTGTAAATAAGCATAATATGTAAATTTATTTGTGCAAAGATAGTGCAAACCGAGAGAAGTACAAAGTGAAAACTTGGTTTTCAACTTTTAATTCCGAGGTGAAGCCTTTTTTATCTAAATGTAAGTTTTTATGCCCAAATAGTAGGAATAATTAAAAATAAATAAACATACCGTGATGACGTTAAACCAACTTTTACTATTTTTGCACACATTATCATGAAATGTGTACATATTTTGACATGGAATTAAACAACAGCTTTATTGAATTAATAGAAAATAGCATAAAACAAAACTGGGATGGAAATGCGCTTACGGATTATAAAGGAGTGACACTCCAATATAAGGACGTAGCGAGAAAGATAGAGAAAATGCATATCCTGCTCCAGCATGCAGGAATAAAACCGGGAGATAAAATAGCTTTATGCGGACGCAACAGTGCAAACTGGACTGCTGTATTCCTTGCCATAATCACGTATGGCGGAGTGGCAGTGCCTATACTGCATGAATTCAAACCGGATAATATCCATCATATAGTAAATCACTCTGAATCAAGAATGCTTTTCGCAGGCGACCAGATATGGGAAAACCTGAACGAAGCATCAATGCCAAACATAGAAGGTATCATCGAACTGAAAAACTTCGACCTTGTAGTCTCACGCTCAGAAAAACTGACATACGCCAGAGAGCATCTGAATGAAGAATTCGGAAAGAAATATCCTTGCCGTTTCAGAGCAGAACAAGTGTCATACAGAAGAGAAGAACCTGAAGAACTGGCTATAATCAACTATACTTCGGGAACGACCGGTTATTCCAAGGGCGTCATGCTGCCATACAGGGCTATCACATCAAACATTATTCACATACACGACAAAGTGGGATTAAAGCCGGGAGACAGAATTGTATCAATGCTTCCATTGGGACACATATTCGGTCTGGTATTCGATTTTCTTTACGGTATCACCGTAGGAGCACACCTGTGGTTCCTTACACGTATGCCTAGTCCGAAAATCATTGCTGAGTCATTTGCCGAAATTCGTCCGAGAATAATAGCATGCGTTCCTCTAATCGTAGAAAAAATCATCAAGAAGAATATATTGCCAAAAGTGGACAACAAAATCGGGAAAATTCTGCTTGACCTTCCTATCATAAGCGACAAGATAAAAGAACAGATCAGACATCACGCCATGGAAGTGTTCGGTGGCAATTTCATTGAAATAGTAATAGGTGGAGCGCCGTTCAATGCCGAAGTAGAGGCATTCCTCAGAAAGATAAATTTTCCTTACACTATCGCATACGGAATGACCGAATGTGCACCACTTATATGCCACAGCAGATGGGACGAGGTGGAATATCAGTCTTGTGGAAAAACTGTAGCCAATATGGAGACAAAAGTATTGTCTGCAAATCCTGAAACAATACCTGGAGAACTGGTATGCCGTGGTAAAAACGTAATGCTGGGGTATTTTAAGAACGAAGAAGCCACATCACAAACAATAGATAGCGAGGGATGGCTTCATACCGGCGACATGGCCATTAAAGACGCAAAAGGAAACATATACATAAAGGGCAGATGCAAAAATATGCTCCTCACATCTACAGGCCAGAACATCTATCCTGAAGAGATTGAAGCCAGACTTAATAATATGCCATTAGTGAACGAATCACTTATAATTCTCAAAGGAGAAAAGCTTGTGGCTCTGGTTTATCCTGACAGCGATGAAGCATTTGCCAAGGGCATGTCAATGAAACAGCTTGAAGAAGCTATCGAGCAAAACAGAATTGAACTTAACAAATTGTTGCCTGCTTATTCACAAATTTCAAAAGTCAGATTGTATCCTGAAGAATTTGAGAAAACAGCAAAGAAGAGCATCAAGAGATTTTTATATCAGAATATAGATGGATAAAATTAAAGAAATACCTGTACTGTTGCTTACAGGATACCTGGGAAGTGGTAAAACCACTCTCGTCAACAAAATTCTTTCCAACAAAAAAGGTATCAGATTTGCTGTCATTGTAAACGACATCGGTGAAGTGAACATTGATGCCGAACTTATACAGCGTCAGGGAGTTGTCGGTATGAACGACGACAGCCTTGTGGCCCTGCAGAACGGATGTATCTGCTGCACCCTGAGAACAGACCTGATAGAACAGATCTTCGGAATTCTCAAAACAGAGAAATTCGACTATATAGTTATAGAGGCAAGTGGAATATGTGAGCCGGAATCCATAGCAAACACAATCTGCTCGATACCTCAACTGGGAGGTGCATATACCAAGTACGGCATCACACGCCTTGACTCTGTGGTAACAGTGGTTGACGCACTTCGCATGAAAGATGAATTCTGCTGTGCGGAAAGCCTTACAGAGAAAAATCTTTCTGAAGACGACATCGAAAATCTGCTTATACACCAAATTGAATTCTGTAATATAGTTTTACTGAATAAAGCTTCAGAAGTTAGTTCCGAAGAGCTTGAAACCATACACCGTATAGTCAAGACACTTCAGCCTGCAGCCGAGATTATAGAATGCGACTATGCAGATATTGACCTCGACAGAATCATTTCAACCTCGATGTTCAGATACGAACATGTAGCAGCATCAGCAGGATGGGTACAGGAACTTGGCAAGCATGTAACGGAAGAAGATACAGACAGGCATTGCCATCATCACCATCATGATGAGGAATGTCACTGCAATCATGAAGAGCATCATCACCATGGGGAAGAGTGTTCATGCGGACATCATCACCACGAAGGAGAATGCTCATGCGGACACCATCATCACCACGAGGGTGGCGAAACTGAGGAATACGGCATAAGCACACTACTCTATTTCAGACGTGCCGCATTCGACATGAACCGTTTCGACTACTTCATTTCGTCAAGATGGCCGAAAAGCGTAATACGCGCCAAAGGCGTATGCTATTTCAGCGACCAGCCTGAGATGTCGTACCTGTTCGAACAGGCAGGCAAGCAGAAGCAGATTTCCGAAGCCGGACTGTGGTATGCCACCCTGCCGGAAGCAGACATCAAAAGACTGCTGGAACAGGAACCCGGACTGATGAGGGACTGGGACGAGAAGTACGGCGACAGAATGCAGAAAATAGTATTCATAGGGAAAAATATGGACAAGGAACAGCTCATCAAAGAGCTTGACTCATGCCTTGTAAAAGAATAAACTTAAACTAATACACATGGAACAATTCAGCAAGATGATAGCTGCCGCCATGAAGCTGCAGGAACACAGAGTGGAAAACACTCTGAAACTTCTTCAGGGCGGAGCAACCATACCGTTCATCAGCCGATACAGGAAAGAGGCCACAGGAGGTATGGACGAGGTGCAGATAAGCGAAATAAACGACAGATACGAAAAACTGTGCGAACTTGCAAAACGCAAGGAAACCATCATTTCCACTATAGAGGAACAGGGCAAAATGACTGCCGAACTGAGGAACAGAATAGAGAACTGCTGGGACTCTACAGAACTGGAGGATATATATCTTCCTTTCAAACCTAAAAGAAAAACGAGAGCTGAAGCCGCTCGTCAGAAAGGACTTGAGCCACTGGCGATCATCATGATGATGCAGCGCGAAAACAACCTTATGGCAAAGGCAGCCCAATTCGTAAAGGGTGAAGTAAAGGACGAAGAAGATGCGCTGAAAGGTGCACGCGACATCATTGCCGAACAGGTGAACGAAGATGAAAGAGCAAGAAATCAAGTAAGAAATATATTTACACGTCAGGCTGTCATAACAGCCAAAGTGGTGAAAGGCAAAGAGAAGGAAGAGGATGCTGCAAAGTATCGCGACTATTTCGATTTCAGCGAGCCACTGAAACGCTGTACATCACACCGTCTGCTGGCAATCCGCCGTGGTGAAGCCGAAGGAATTCTGAAAGTTACAATCTCACCGGAAGAAGACGATGAATGTACTGACCGACTTGAACGCCAGTTCGTAAGAGGTAACGGCGAATGCTCTTCGCAAGTGGCGGAAGCGGTAAAGGATGCTTACAAGCGTCTGCTAAAACCGGCTATAGAAACAGAGTTCTCAGCCTTCAGCAAAGAGAAAGCCGACGAGGAGGCAATCCGTGTATTTGCCGAGAACCTGAGACAGCTCCTTCTTGCTCCACCATTGGGACAGAAACGTGTGATGGGTATCGACCCTGGATTCAGAACAGGCTGCAAGGTGGTATGTCTGGATGCTCAGGGAACATTGCTTCACAACGAAGCCATATATCCTCATCCTCCTAAATCGGAAGAGGCATTGGCTGCAAGAAAGATTGTAAAACTCGTTGAACAATACAAGATAGAGGCAATCGCCATAGGAAACGGAACCGCAAGCCGTGAGACAGAGCGTTTCGTAACTTCCCAAAGATACGACCGTGAGGTGCAGGTGTTCGTGGTAAGCGAGGACGGTGCTTCAATATATTCGGCTTCGAAAACAGCCCGTGAGGAATTCCCTGACTACGATGTAACTGTGCGTGGAGCAGTCTCCATAGGCCGCCGTCTGATGGACCCGTTGGCAGAACTGGTAAAGATTGACGCAAAATCTATCGGTGTAGGACAATATCAGCACGATGTCGACCAGACCAAGCTGAAAGAATCTCTTGACCGCACAGTGGAAAGTTGCGTAAATCTTGTCGGAGTAAACCTCAATACTGCCAGCAAGCATCTTCTGACATACGTATCAGGCTTAGGGCCCTCACTGGCTCAGAACATTGTGGACTACAGAACTGAAAACGGACCTTTCGCATCAAGAAAAGAACTCTTGAAAGTTCCGCGTATGGGAGCTAAGGCTTTCGAACAGTGTGCCGGTTTCCTTAGAATACCGGGAGCCAACAATCCTCTCGACAATTCTGCCGTTCATCCTGAAAGCTATGCCATAGTGGAAAAGATGGCAAAGGATATGAAATGTACCGTGGCAGACCTTATCAAGGACAAGGAACTGAGAGCTAAAATAGATATAAAGAAATATGTCACCGACACCGTAGGTCTCCCTACCCTGAACGACATAATGAAGGAACTTGACAAACCGGGTAGAGACCCTCGTCAGCAGATTCAGGTCTTCGAGTTCGACAAGGACGTAAAGACACTTGACGACCTCCGCAAAGGTATGGAACTGCCGGGCATAGTGACAAACATCACCAACTTCGGATGTTTCGTCGATATAGGTATAAAGGAGAACGGTCTTGTACACATCTCCCAGCTAGCCGATAAGTTCGTGAGTGATCCTACTACGGTGGTCAGCATACATCAGCATGTACGTGTCAAGGTTCTTGGAATAGACCATGAAAGGAAGCGTGTACAGCTTACGATGAAAGGAATGAAGTAAATTGGATAATATGGAACAGGAAACAATACACACATGTGTGGACTGTGGCACACAGAACTGCAAATTCAAGGACCGTACATACCCTGATTTCTGCCTTACCACTTCTTTGACGGAAGAAGATAAGGAATGGGCCCTGGAAAGATATGACGAAGGCAGAAACAGAGAAATAATGATAGCCAGTGCCGAAGTAGAATACGAAGGTTACTGCCAGTGGACCAGAGTACAGGAAATAATGGAATTTGCCAGGAAAATAAATGCAAAGCGAATCGGTATAGCTAACTGCATCGGTCTGATAAACGAAGCACGTATTTTCGCAAAGATATTGAGAGCAAACGGTTTCGAAGTCTATTCGGTGATATGCAAAGTCGCAGGACAGGCAAAAACATCAATGGGAATACCGGCAGAATGCGAGAAGATAGGTCCGGCCATGTGTAACCCGATAATGCAGGCAAGGCTGCTGAACAATGCAAAGACCGACCTGAACGTAGTAATCGGTCTGTGTGTGGGACACGACAGCCTGTTCTATAAATATTCAGACGCTTACGTCACGACACTGGTCACTAAAGACCGTGTGACGGGCAACAATCCGGTAGCGGCTCTTTATACCGCTAATTCATATTATCGCAAAAAATTCTTCAAGTAGACAATATAACACAAAAATTATAAACCGATGGAATTAAAAGAATATCTGGATAATTTCGAAGGGAAACTTCAGCAGGAGATACTGAGACTCTGCACAAACTATAAATTTCTTGGCGGCTCATTGCTTGCCACAGACGACATAGACAATTACTGGGAGGTACTGGCTCCTGAATATATAGCCGATGCCGTGGAGCAGGTTCAGGACTACCCTACAGTTTCAGTGGCATGGGCAGCATATCTGGGTATGGCAGTAGCCTACGGATGGGATATAGACTGGAATACTATCTCTAAAGCCAAATATAAAGATTTCTATGGCGAACAGGGATTTGACGACATGGACGAACATCTGATACGCGACATTATAGGTATCCCTCTGGATAGCGAAGATGCCAAAAACATAGAGGAGATAATAAGAAGATGTGCGCAAAAAGCTATTGACCTTATCCGTCACGAACAGATTGAGCCACAAAGCCCTACAGCTTTCCATGTTTTCGCGCGTGCCGTGAGAGTTATGTACAGGACAGGAGCTGCCATACAGCTCAAAAGAATGGGTTACAAGTTCGAAAAAGTCAATTTGGGAGACTGCTAGACTATGGATGAAAAGGAAATATCCGGATGGTTCGTGTTCAACTCCGGACAATTATTGATTGTAAAAGATTCTGATGGCAAATATCACATACCTTACGGCGAGGAACCACCAGTTGCGGTACCGGTAGGCTGTACGATACACACCATAGGCGAAATTAACGGCTACACGGCCAAAACATATGCCATACATTCGCCTGTCCCTGGAAACGAAGACAGCGAAATGATGATGAAGGATCTGAGAGCTTCGTACGATGTGCTTCCGTTCGAAGAATATTACAGAGCCGGTAAAGCATCACAGATATTGAACTGGGACAAGAACAGCCGCTACTGTCCTATGTGCGGTGTCCCTACAGTACAGGTCTCTCCTATCGCCAAACGATGCCCTGAATGCCGTCAGGAATTCTATCCGCGCATATCGCCTGCAGTAATAGTGCTTATAAAGAAAGAAGACCAGGTGCTGCTGGTGCATGCAAAGAATTTCAGAGGACAATACAAAGGTCTGGTAGCAGGATTTCTGGAGGCAGGCGAGACACTGGAAGAATGTATCCGCCGTGAAGTGATGGAAGAGACAGAGCTGAAAATAAAAAATCTTAGATATTTCGGCAGTCAGCCATGGCCTTATCCGAGCGGAATAATGATAGGGTTCATTGCCGACTATGAAAGCGGTACAATCAAGCTTCAGGACGAAGAACTCAGCGCCGGAGAGTTCTATTCGCGCGACAATATGCCGGAAATTCCGAAGAAACTCAGTATAGCCAGACAGATGATTGACGCCTGGCTGGAAGGAAAAGTGTGATTCTAACCGGTATAATACAGGCTTAAACACAATTTAATAAGGATTTATAAAAATAATGTCCTTACTTTTTATTAACTTTGCACAGTTATTATTTTAACCAATAAACTTATATGCAGGAAAAGATTATTATTCTCGACTTCGGTTCACAGACTACACAGCTCATCGGTCGCCGTGTCCGCGAACTGAACATGTATTGCGAGATTGTTCCCTACAACAAGTTCCCACACAATGACCCGTCTGTTATTGGTGTAATCCTTTCAGGTAGTCCATTCTCTGTTTATGATGAAAAGGCCTTTAAGGTTGACCTTACTGACATCCGTGGCAAATATCCTATCTTGGGTATATGCTATGGCGCACAGTTCATGGCATACACCAATGGAGGTAAGGTAGAACCAGCCAACACACGCGAATACGGACGTGCACACCTGGCTAAGTTCGACCATCAGAATCCTCTTCTCAAAGGAATCCGCGAGAATTCACAGGTATGGATGAGTCATGGCGACACAATCACAGCAATACCTGAAAACTTCGAAATCATAGCTTCTACCGACAAGGTAGCAGTAGCAGCTTATCAAGCAAAGAACGAAAAGCTTTGGGGAGTGCAGTTCCATCCTGAAGTATTCCACTCAGAAGATGGTACTCTGCTTTTGAAAAACTTTGTTGTTGACATCTGTGGCGGTAAGCAGGACTGGAGCGCAGCTTCATTTATCGAAACTACAGTAGCCGAACTTAAGGCTCAGCTTGGCGATGACAAGGTAGTACTTGGTTTGAGCGGTGGTGTTGACTCATCTGTAGCAGCAGTTCTTCTTAACAAGGCTATCGGCAAGAACTTGACATGTATCTTCGTTGACCACGGTATGTTGCGTAAGAACGAATTCAAGAACGTACTTCACGACTATGAATGCCTCGGTCTTAACGTAATCGGTGTTGATGCAAGCGAAAAGTTCTTCAGCGAACTGGCCGGTGTTACAGAACCTGAACGCAAACGTAAGATTATAGGTAAAGGCTTCATCGATGTATTCGACGAAGAAGCTCATAAGATAAAGGATGTAAAATGGTTGGCTCAGGGTACTATCTATCCTGACTGCATCGAGTCTCTTTCTATCACAGGTACAGTAATCAAGAGTCACCACAACGTAGGTGGTCTGCCTGAAAAGATGAACCTGAAACTTTGCGAACCATTGCGTCTGTTGTTCAAGGACGAAGTTCGCCGTGTAGGTAGAGAACTTGGAATGCCAGAACATCTTATCACACGTCATCCTTTCCCGGGTCCGGGTCTGGCTGTTCGTATTCTTGGCGACATAACCCGCGAGAAAGTACGTATCCTTCAGGATGCAGACGACATCTTCATTCAGGGATTGCGCGACTGGAAGACTAAGGATGCTGAAGGAAACGAAACATCTTTGTACCATCAGGTATGGCAGGCTGGTGTTATCCTGTTGCCAGTACAGAGTGTAGGTGTGATGGGTGACGAACGTACTTACGAACGTGCCGTTGCATTGCGTGCCGTAACAAGTACAGATGCCATGACTGCCGACTGGGCTCATCTTCCATACGAGTTCATGGCAAAGGTTTCTAACGATATCATCAACAAAGTGAAAGGCGTAAACCGCGTTTGCTACGATATCTCTTCAAAACCACCTGCAACAATCGAATGGGAATAATTTAAACCCTATTTATAGCCTTTATAAAGGCATTTGGAGTAGCCTCAACTTGAAAAAAGTTGGGGCTATTTTGTTGATATACAATCACTACATATGTCAAATCTTAGCACTAAAAGAATTTTAAACAGATTCTTTCAGTTGATTTGTTCAACTTTCATATATTTATCCAGATATCCTCTACTGGTACACTTTTCAATTAATATTTTAAATGTACAAAAACTGCTCTTTGCTGTAACTGAAGGAATTAAAAAACAAATGAAATGTTCGTCTCGGCAATACCGAAAAATTCCTCACAACCGCATGAAGCAAACAGTTATGGGCGAGGATATATTTTTCATCATGGGCTTTAAATGATCAATAGTTTTTGCATTTAAGATAGATAATGGAAAGCACTCCAAGCAATATCACATATAAATATTCTGCAGTCCAATATACAGACAGGGATGTGCTGAAATTGCTTATCGTCCATAAATAAATCTGGTAGGCTATAATGGTTACAGCTTGAAAAATGAAGGTTGTACGTGTGGCACCTGTCCCTGTGACAGCATTCATATATACATAACCAGGTAAGGCAAAAGCATAATTCAACAAAGCTACTGTAAATGGTAGCTGTGCTATTTGTACCAGACTCTCATTATCCGAATAAATATTGAAAAGTGAATTGAAACAGATTATAGAAAAGATAATAAGTGGGAATCCCACGGCATATCCCAAACGGATAACCCGGTTACATAACGGGAAAATATGATTCTTTTGTCCTGCTCCCAAAAGATTACTTACCAATGAGCCTGTAGTTGCTGCCAGTGAATTGACTATGACGAAAAACAAGGTGGATATGCTGCGTATGACATTTGTCGCTGCCAGTTCCAACTCGCCCAAATGCTCAATGGCTACGAAGAAGGCAAACCATGAGGCTACACCAATAAACGGATTGAACATGCTCCAGATAGATACACGGCAGACATGATGGAATATGTTTTTATTAAACTGCCAGTTCAGACCATAAACCTTTCTGTTCATTTTTCGTAAAACATGGATAGACAATATTATCAATGAGCATAATTCGGCAAAAGATGACGCTATAGCAGCACCGGCTATTCCCATATCGAAATAAAATATGAGTAGCCAATTACAAGGTATATTCACCAATACTGCAGTGAAGGCAGCTTTGTTCAAGGGCTTTGTAAGTGTGATACCGACAAGGAAAGATCGCAATGCAAGAAATGGAAATGAAAACATCAATCCCCAAATGCGCCAGTCCAAATAGTCTATAACAGCAGAATATACTTTCTCAGATGCAATCAGATTGCTCAGAATCATGGGAGATAATATTTTCGAAATAGTATACAGTAGAACTGCTAAACCCGACAGAAAAAGCAGTCCTTGAAAGAATGTCCTACCTGTTTCTGAATATTGCTGCTCGCCATTACGCCGTGCAATAACGACTTGCAGCCCCAGACTGAATCCGAAACCGAGCATATAAATGGCAAGATACCAGATTCCAGCGAGTGCAGATGCCCCCAATTCTATTTCACCAACATGACCTAAGAAGATAGCATCAGTTATATTAATAAGTTGTTCGATAAGGATGCTCATCATAACCGGAAAGTTGATGAGCCATATGTTTTTATATGTATAGTTCATTGTTCAACATGATAAAATACAACAAGTCCTGTCAACTGGTGACATAACTTATTTGTAAAGTAATTATTTGATATAATGGCAAAATAAAGAAGTACAGACCTGTATCATAGGCCTGTATATTAACAATAGCTTGAATTGGGAATGCTATTTATTATGCGCAGCTATATGCACAATTGCCATTTCATAGGTTGAACAATCTTTGTTTTTTAATATCCTTGGTACAAAGATAATAAAAATAGAAATAGGTTAATGCTTTCCTGTAATTTTATAATCTTCCGTTGTCATTCCATTCTCCGTAGAGAAGCCCTTTTCGGGTATTTTCTATGAATTTATTCAGGCGGCTTTCGAAAAGTTCGGGCTGATTCCTCTTTATTTGGATAGTATCAATTCTGATTCGCTTATATAAGTCAGGGAATTGGCAGAAGTTGTTCCACACTACCGGGTCAGACTGTAGCCTCTGTAATATATCCTTGTCTATGATGGAACCATTAGGTGACATATCCGGCAGGACAGCTCTTCCGGCATCGGTCATCAGTCCTAACCGTTCCATTCTGCGGCATCTCTCTTTGTTGAGTTCGGACCAATTGCTTCGTGGCTTTCGTGGACAAAGCTTCTGGGCTGTTACATCATCTGCTATTGTCTTTGTAGTACTGTCTATCCAACCGAAGCATAGGGCTTCTTCTACAGCATCGATATACCAAAAAGTATTGTCATCTGTAGGTCTTCCATGTTTCACGACTACCCAGCATTCTTTCTCCGTTTTGTGGTTCTGTATTAGCCATTCACGCAGCTCGGTTCTTGATTTGACATCCAGTAAATTATGAATTTCCATTATTTGTTATTTCAATTTGCATTTTGCAATGTTGGCCTCCCAGTAAAATGGATTCGCAGATTGTTACCTAATTACCTACTTAGAATAATATTTTTATGTTGTATTTATACCTCTTTTGATATATATGGAGGATAATCATCTTTGGATAATCTTTTTTCCAATGTTCTCGGATTGACATCCCAAAGTGTAGGAAGATACTCATATACGACTTTCCCTTCATTAAGATAAATACGAACTTTAGAATCGAAAGCTACAGGCTTGTATTTGTCTTCTTCTATAGGATTATCCCTATAAAGTAATTGATTTTCTCGCCAACTGAGTTCCTTACCATTAAAGATGACATCAAATATACCACATACAACTGCTTCCATCGTTTGATCTTGAACTGTCGTAGAAACACAATGCATGTAACCTGTCAATTGATTTGTACTTTTCCGCACAGCCAGTTCATAGCAAAAAACACTTGTACCTGTGTAGTCTTTGGCTATAGTGGTTCTCACACCTTTTTTGGTTCATCCGACATTTCGCGTGATGCGGCAATCATGCAGTGCATATAGCCTCAATTCAAAGTATCGTTCATCCCTAAATCCATATGCCGTTCTCTTCATGACCTTTATCTTGTTGTTGATGCCTTCT
>NZ_JADYTF010000284.1 GCF_021530995.1 Bacteroides caecigallinarum | reverse complement strand
TTACAAAAGTACGAATAAAAAGTGATAAACAGAAAAATGTAGCAAAGTTATTGGCAGATAGGCGTTTTAGGAAGATGGCTTGAAAAAATGAAAGACAGAAAAAGCAATGAAAAAGCCAAGTTAGGACATCGCAGCGTTACCAATTCGTGACCATGCCCAAAACAGGTTATGATGAGGTTGGAAGAATATAGAAAACACTAACTTCCAGTGAGTTACTAACAACTCACGCAAGAAAATGCGGCGTGAACGAGAATTGCAGTATTCCTCAATGATTTGCGTAGCGACGAAGGATTCTTCACGAACTAAATTTGAAACCAAAAAAATTTTAGAACGATGAAGAGTACATTTTCAGTTATCTTCTACCTGAAAAGACAGGCAGTGAAGAAAGACGGTACAGTACCGGTTATGGGACGTATCACAGTGGACGGAACACAGACGCAATTCAGCAGCAAACTTTCGGTCGATCCCAAATTGTGGGACACGAAAGGCGGACGTGTCACGGGAAGAAGTTCAGCCGC
>NZ_JADYTF010000283.1 GCF_021530995.1 Bacteroides caecigallinarum | reverse complement strand
CCCGAAAGAGAGTTTTCAGGGACAGCGCATATTATGAAATCATTACGACCCGAAAAGGCTATCAAGTGTTGCGCTACTTTATGGTAGGAGCAACATACAAGGTGGGACAGAAGGCAGAGTATTCCATTCGGGAGGTGGTGCAATGGTGGATTGCCCCAAACGGAAAGACCGAAGTTATTGCCCGACTGAGAGCCATGCACACGATGTACTATGACCTTTGGACTGAATGGAGCGATATGGATTTGCGCAGCAACAAGATGCTGAAAGCATACAACATAGACGCATACAAGACTTATCCGGCAATGCGCATCATTCCCGAATTAAGGCGGAACGGCTTCAAGGGAGCATTCCACAAACTGACCCCATACGAATTTTTTACCGCCATTCTGACGGACAGCAAAAAGGAAACATTGCTTAAAGCGGGACAGACAGAAATGTTCAGATATGCCGTCATTTCAAATGTCAATTTGCATGAATATTGGAACTCCATAAAAATCTGTATCCGAAACGGCTATCATATTGCAGATGCCT
>NZ_JADYTF010000282.1 GCF_021530995.1 Bacteroides caecigallinarum | reverse complement strand
TGCAGACATGTGTCAAGCTTTACAAGCTTTCTTGATATATCCTTGCTAAGGTCAAACATCATTCTGTTGTATTGTCTGAGCTGCTGGATGACAGGCTCGGGAACATAGCTTCCACGGATTAACTCCTTGTGGACACATGTTGCAATCCACTCTGCATCCTTTACATCTGTCTTTCGTCCGGGAAGCTGCTTTATGAAGTATGGATTGACGAGTTTCTGGTCGAACATTTCTTCAAGAACACGCCATATAGGAATCCAATATATACTGGTACTCTCCATTGCCAGTTCGGTTACCCCATATTTATGCATGTCATTGGACATGCAGTCCAAATCAGGGGTTAATACACCGTATTTATGTTCAAAAATCTTGCCCGAATCATCTATTATACAAAGGAAAACACTATCTTTGTGGACATCAAGCCCTGCTACTGTTCTATTAGGTCTATTCATATGAGGATTTTTTAATAAATGTATGCACCTCAAATATACAACATTTTGTGCTTCGAGCACGGCAATAGACGATCAATCAAGT
>NZ_JADYTF010000281.1 GCF_021530995.1 Bacteroides caecigallinarum | reverse complement strand
CAGACTGCCGAGAAAATCCGCTAAACTTAACATTGAAGGTACCCGTACCGCAAACGGACACACGTAGTCGGGTTGAATATACTAAGGCGCTTGGGTGAATCACGGTTAAGGAACTAGGCAAATTGACCCTGTAACTTCGGAATAAAGGGTCCCTCCTCGCAAGAGAGGGCGCAGAGAATAGGTCCAGGCAACTGTTTAACAAAAACACAGGGCTGTGCCAATATGAAAGTAGATGTATACAGCCTGACACCTGCCCGGTGCTGGAAGGTTAAGAGGAGATGTCATCTTTGGGAGAAGCATTGAATTGAAGCCCCAGTAAACGGCGGCCGTAACTATAACGGTCCTAAGGTAGCGAAATTCCTTGTCGGGTAAGTTCCGACCTGCACGAATGGTGTAATGATCCGGACACTGTCTCAACCGTGAGCCCAGTGAAATTGTAGTATCGGTGAAGATGCCGATTACCCGCGATGGGACGAAAAGACCCCGTGAACCTTTACTATAGCTTAGCATTGAATTTGGGCACGCGATGTGTAGGATAGGTCGGAGGC
>NZ_JADYTF010000280.1 GCF_021530995.1 Bacteroides caecigallinarum | reverse complement strand
AGAAAAACAATATTAACCAATAACGATATAGCTTATGAAGTGTGTACAAAGTAACAAATTAGATTTTAGTGGACAAAATATTTACGTAGGAATTGATGTCCACTTGAAAAGTTGGTCTGTTGCAATTTTGTCAGAGCACAGTGTTCTGAAGCGATTCAGCCAAAGTCCCGAACCGGAAGCGTTGCACAAGTATCTTGTCAGCAATTATCCTGGAGCCAATTACTTCTCTGTTTATGAAGCCGGATTCTGCGGCTTTTGGATACACGAGAGACTGACAGATTTGGGCATAACCAACATAGTAGTCAATCCTGCCGATGTACCGACTATGAGTAAGGAAAAACTTCGCAAGACAGATGCCGTTGACTGCAACAAGCTGGCTCGTGAATTACGTTCCGGTTCATTGGTTGGAATATACGTTCCCGGAGTGGAAACTCTGGAACTTCGTTCTTTGATAAGGATGAGAAACCTGATAGTAAAAGACAGCACCCGTGCGAAGAACCGCATCAAGTCTCTTCTTCGTTTTCATGGCGTAGAGATACCGGAAGAGTTTACCCGCTGCTCC
>NZ_JADYTF010000028.1 GCF_021530995.1 Bacteroides caecigallinarum | reverse complement strand
CTAAGTCTGGATCGGATAAGTGCTGAAAGCATCTAAGTACGAAGCCGGCCACAAGATAAGATTTCTCAGGGTCGTCGTAGACTACGACGTTGATAGGATGCAGGTGTAAAGCTGGAGACAGCAAAGCCGAGCATTACTAATTGCCCGTTGACTTTTGTTATCGCGTAGCACAATGGGTGTTATATACCTTTCGCTCTAAAAAAAGATGAGTTTTGAATGGATTAAGTTTTCAGTTTGTTGATTCATGTTAGTTTCTCAAAATAAAATAAATGGAAACGACAAAGATAAAAAAGAAATTAAGGTGACTATAGCACGAAGGTTCCACCTCTTCCCATTCCGAACAGAGAAGTTAAGCTTCGTCACGCCGATGGTACTGCTAATTGTGGGAGAGTAGGTAGTCGCCGTTTTAAGAGAGAAAGATCCCCGAGGTAGAGATACTTCGGGGATTTTCGCGTTTATATACACTTTGATATGTGTATACTATGAAAAATACTGATTGTTGGTATTTGTGAAATATCAATGTCTTGTGAAAGATGTGAAAGTAAAATGCACATAAATTTTACATTACGATTAATTTATTGTAAATTTACCACATTGACAAAAAATTATATCTATGATAATAAAATCAATTTTAGATACAGACTTGTATAAGTTCACTACATCATATGCT
Source organism: Bacteroides caecigallinarum (assembly GCF_021530995.1). Taxonomy (GTDB): domain Bacteria; phylum Bacteroidota; class Bacteroidia; order Bacteroidales; family Bacteroidaceae; genus Phocaeicola; species Phocaeicola faecigallinarum. Next base: position 31,209 of record NZ_JADYTF010000028.1, on the reverse strand, counting down.
TATATCAAGTTGTTTCCTTATGCAGTAGGAACATTCAGTTTTAAGGATCGTGATGAAACGGTGTATTCGGATGATTTCCTGAATGCACTTAAAGAAGAATTCAACAGATTGAAAGGAGTGGGACTGACATCCGATGAACTTGAATATATGTCTGTCAATTGCAGATTCATGCCAAGAGTTTATTGGGAGTGGTTGTCTTCTTTCCGGTTTAATCCTGAGATAATTGAGGTTTATCTTGATGAGGAACGTCATCTGCACATAGAAGTTACCGACTATTTATATAAGGTAACTCTTTATGAAGTTCCTATTCTTGCAATAGTATCTGAAATAAAGAATACGTTTTTTAATCAGAGACCTTTGAAAGAGGAGGTTTTGGCAAAATTGGCTACTAAAGTAGAATTGTCAAACTTGAATGCCATGCCATTTTCTGAATTCGGAACTAGAAGAAGATTCTCTTTCGAAGTACATGATTGGGTAGTTGATTATCTGAAAGAACATTCGAAATATTGTACGGGGACATCAAACTGCTATCTTGCCATGAAATATAATATGCGTCCAATGGGAACTCATCCGCACGAATGGTTCATGTTCCACGGAGCTCAGTTTGGTTATAAACATGCCAACTATATGGCTTTGGAGAATTGGGTAAACGTCTATGATGGTGACTTGGGTACGGCATTGTCTGATACCTATACTTCCGAATCGTTTTTGACAAACTTTAGTCGTAAGCAGGCTAAACTGTTTGACGGTGTGAGATGTGATTCTGGTGATGAAATAGAGTTTGTAGATAAACTTATTGACCGATATAAGGAGTTGGGTATAGATCCTGTTACCAAAACAATAATATTCAGCAATGCCCTGGATTTTGAAAAAGCTTTGGCATTGTATAAGTATTGTCATGGTAAAATAAGATGTTCGTTCGGGATAGGTACAAACCTTACCAATGATACAGGCTACCAGCCTTCGAATATTGTAATGAAACTGTCAAAATGTAAGATGAATGCGAATCAAGGCTGGAGAGAGTGTATAAAATTGTCGGACGACATGGGTAAACACATGGGAAGTATAACAGAAGTTCAGGCATGTATGCATGAACTCAGAATTGAATGATTATCTGTAAAGATGATATAATAACAGTAATAATAAGATGGTAGTATTAAATTGTTGTTAAAAGCAGAGAAAAACTTTCATTTTATTTCGTTATTAAAAAAATATATATACCTTTGCACCGAATAAAAAAATAAAGAATATATGAGCACAATGTTTTTACATATTTTGCTATGCGGTATTATTATTCTACTGGGAACACCGGTGGGAAGTGAGTCGCGTGCATACTGATGTAAAAATATTAAGATATATCAAGCCTTTCTCACTTCCTTGTGCGAAAGGCTTTTTTTTGATAACTATATAAAATGCAAAGAATATGAGTGAGAGATTATTTATTTTTGACACAACTCTTCGAGATGGTGAGCAAGTCCCTGGTTGTCAGCTTAATACGGTAGAAAAAATTCAGGTTGCCCGCCAGTTGGAAGCGCTTGGAGTGGATATTATTGAGGCTGGTTTCCCAGTATCCAGTCCTGGTGACTTTAATTCTGTTATTGAGATTTCAAAAGCAGTGACATGGCCTACTATATGTGCTCTTACACGTGCCGTTCAGAAGGATATTGATGTAGCTGCAGAGGCTTTGAAGTATGCAAAGCATAAAAGAATTCATACAGGAATCGGTACATCAGATTCACATATCAAGTACAAGTTCAATTCTACAAGAGAAGAAATCATAGAACGTGCTGTTGCAGCTGTAAAATACGCAAAACGATATGTAGAGGATGTAGAGTTCTATGCTGAAGATGCAGGACGTACTGAGAATGAGTATTTGGCAAGAGTCGTTGAAGCTGTAATCAAAGCCGGTGCTACTGTTGTAAACATTCCTGATACTACAGGATACTGTCTTCCTGAAGAATATGGTGCGAAAATCAAATATTTGATGGAACATGTCAATGGAATAGACAAGGCCATAATTTCTACTCACTGTCACAATGATTTGGGTATGGCTACAGCAAATACCATTTCTGGGGTGCTGAATGGTGCAAGACAGGTTGAAGTGACTATAAATGGCATAGGTGAGAGAGCCGGAAATACTTCTCTTGAAGAGGTAGCCATGATTCTTCGTTGCCACAATGACATCGATATTGATACAAACATCAATACTACAAAGATTTATCCAACCAGCAGAATGGTTTCAAGCCTTATGAACATGCCTGTTCAGCCTAACAAGGCTATTGTAGGACGTAATGCCTTTGCCCACTCATCAGGAATACATCAGGATGGAGTTTTGAAGAATGTTCAGACATACGAGATTATCGATCCTAAGGATGTGGGTATTGATGACAATGCCATCGTATTGACAGCCCGCAGCGGACGTGCTGCATTGAAGCACAGACTCCATATTCTTGGATTGGATATGACTCAGGAGAAACTTGATAAGGTTTATGAGGACTTCCTGAAACTTGCCGACAAGAAGAAAGATATCTCTGACGATGATATTATGGTATTGGCAGGTGCCGACAGAAATGTGAACCACCATATCAAACTGGAATATCTGCAGGTTACAAGTGGTGTAGGGGTTCGTTCTGTAGCGAGTCTCGGACTTAACATTTCCGGCGAGCATTTCGAAGCTGCCGCTACTGGTAACGGTCCTGTTGATGCCGCTATCAAAGCAGTCAAGCAGATTATCAAGCGTCAGATGACTCTAAAGGAATTTACTATCCAGGCTATCAGCAAGGGTAGTGATGATGTGGGTAAAGTACACATGCAGGTGGAATATGACGGTCAGATGTTCTATGGATTCGGCGCCAATACAGACATCATTGCAGCTTCAGTAGAAGCTTATATCGACTGTATCAACAAGTTCAAAAAATAATACAAGTAGCTTTTCAGACAAAAGAACATAATTACATAAATAAAAAATATGAGATATAATCAAGTAAATATGTCTTTTTTATTCTTATGTCTGAAAACCTTAAAAACTCAATAACTAAAAATAAACATGAATACTTTATTTGACAAGATATGGGATGCACATGTGGTGCAGAAGGTTGAGGAAGGACCTACCCAATTATATATAGACCGTCTTTATTGCCACGAAGTGACAAGTCCGCAGGCTTTTGCCGGTATGCGTGCGCGTGGTTTGAAATGTTTCCGTCCGGAGAAAATCTACTGTATGCCGGACCACAACACTCCGACTCACGATCAGGACAAACCGATTGAGGACCCGGTATCAAAAGCTCAGGTAGATGCCTTGGCACAGAATGCCGCCGATTTCGGTCTGACACATTTCGGAATGATGAACAAGAAGAACGGTATCATCCATGTGGTTGGTCCTGAGAGAGGATTGACACTTCCAGGAATGACTATCGTATGTGGCGATTCGCATACATCTACTCACGGTGCCATGGGAGCAGTGGCTTTTGGTATTGGAACCAGTGAAGTGGAAATGGTTATGGCATCGCAGTGTATTCTTCAGTCGCGCCCTAAGACAATGCGTATCACTATCGACGGAAAACTTGGTAAAGGAGTGACTGCAAAAGACGTAGCCCTTTATATGATGTCGAAGATGACTACAAGCGGTGCTACAGGATATTTCGTGGAATATGCCGGAGAAGCAATCCGCAGCCTAACTATGGAAGGACGTCTTACTCTGTGTAACCTGTCTATCGAGATGGGAGCACGTGGCGGTATGATAGCTCCGGACGAAGTGACTTTCGAATACATCAAAGGACGCGAATATGCACCTAAAGGAGAAGAGTGGGATAAGGCTCTTGCTTACTGGAAGACTTTGAAGAGTGACGATGACGCTGTGTTTGATAAAGAAGTCCGCTATGATGCAGCAGACATTCAGCCTATGATTACATACGGAACTAACCCAGGTATGGGTATGGCAATTACTTCAAACATTCCTACTACAGACGGTATGAGCGAAGTAGAAAAAGGTTCTTTCGAGAAATCTATGCAATACATGGGATTTGCACCGGGTGAAAATCTGATAGGAAAGAAAGTGGATTATGTTTTCCTTGGTGCATGTACAAATGGACGTATTGAAGATTTCCGTGCCTTCGCTTCAATAGTTAAAGGACGCAAGAAAGCTGATAATATTACTGCATGGCTTGTCCCTGGATCATGGATGGTGGACGAACAGATTCGTGAAGAAGGCTTGGATAAAGTTCTTGAAGAAGCAGGCTTTGAAATCCGTCAGCCAGGATGTTCTGCATGTCTTGCCATGAATGACGATAAGATTCCTGCAGGCAAATATTCGGTTTCTACAAGCAACAGAAACTTCGAAGGACGTCAGGGACCTGGTTCAAGAACATTGCTTGCAAGTCCGCTTACAGCCGCTGCAGCAGCAGTAACAGGAGTGATAACAGATCCAAGAACACTTATGTAATCAGTAAAATAGAGTATAACAATGAAACAGAAATTCGATATAATAACAAGCACTTGTATCCCTTTGCCTTTGGAAAACGTGGATACAGACCAGATAATCCCTGCACGTTTCCTTAAAGCTACTACACGTGATGAGAAGTTTTTCGGTGACAATCTTTTCCGCGACTGGAGATATAATCCGGACGGTTCGTTGAATAAAGACTTTGTTCTGAACGATCCTAAATACAGCGGACAGGTCTTGGTGGCAGGAAAGAACTTTGGTAGCGGTTCAAGCCGTGAGCATGCGGCGTGGGCAATTGCCGGATATGGTTTCAGAGTGGTAGTGTCAAGTTTCTTTGCCGATATCCACAAGAATAACGAACTGAACAATTTCGTTCTTCCGGTAGTGGTAAGCGAAGAATTCCTGAAGGAACTTTTCGATTCTATATATGCAGATCCTAAAACAGAGGTAGAGGTAAATCTTCCTGAACAGACTATCACAAACAAGGCTACAGGCAAATCGGAGAAATTCGAGATAAATGCCTATAAGAAGCACTGCCTGATGAACGGTCTGGACGATATAGATTTCCTTGTAGAAAACAGGGACAAGATAGCAGCATACGAAGAAGCTGTAAGTAAAAGATAATAATTGAACTGATAAATATGGATCATCCTGTAATAGAAATAATGGATACAACACTCCGCGACGGTGAACAGACCAGCGGAGTATCGTTTGTACCACACGAAAAACTGATGATAGCCCGCATGTTGCTAGAAGACCTGAAGGTTGACAGGATAGAGGTGGCATCGGCACGTGTGTCCGACGGAGAACTGAATGCTGTCAGGATGATATGCGATTGGGCAGCACGCCACAATATGCTATATAAGGTAGAGGTACTTGGCTTTGTGGACGGTACTGTCTCTGTCGATTGGATACATGATGCAGGTGGCCGTGTGATAAACCTTCTTTCAAAGGGCTCGGAGAAACATTGCCGTTATCAGCTGAAGAAAACACTAGAGGAACATCTTGAAGATATTCGCCGTACAGTGGCATACGCTTTGGACCGTGATATGGAAGTCAATCTTTATCTGGAAGACTGGAGTAACGGTATGAAAGACTCTCCGGAGTATGTTTTCGGGCTTGTTGACGGATTGCTTGATGTAGGAATAAGGCGTTTTATGCTGCCCGATACTTTAGGTATTCTGAATCCTCTTCAGGTGATAGAGTATATGCGCAAGATGAAGAAACGCTATCCTGATTTGCATTTCGATTTCCATGCGCACAATGACTATGATTTGGCTGTCAGCAATGTATTGGCAGCAGTTCTGAGCGGAGTAAAAGGTCTTCACACCACAATCAACGGCTTGGGCGAGCGTGCAGGAAATGCTCCTCTTGCCAGTGTGCAGGCGATATTGAAAGATCATTTTCAGGCTATCACACATATTGACGAAAGCCGTCTGAATGAGATAAGCCGTACTGTTGAATCATACTCAGGTATAAGCATTCCTGCCAACAAACCTATAGTAGGTCAGAATGTATTCACTCAGGTGGCAGGTGTCCATGCCGACGGTGACAGCAAGAACAATCTTTATTTCAACGATCTTCAGCCGGAACGTTTCGGCCGTGTGAGGGAATATGCTTTGGGTAAGAACTCAGGTAAGGCGAATATCCGTAAGAATCTTGAGAGTCTGGGACTGGAACTGGATGAAGAATCAATGCGTAAGGTGACAGACCGTATCATTGAACTTGGCGACCGCAAGGAACTTGTGACTCAGGATGACTTGCCTTATATCATTAGTGATGTGCTCAAACATGATACGGTAGATAAAAAGGTCAAGCTTTTAAGCTACTTTGTCACCCTTGCCCAAGGATTGAAACCTATGGCAACATTGAGCATAGAGATAGACGGTAAAGTATATCAGGAAAGCTCAAGTGGTGATGGTCAGTACGATGCTTTTGTACGCGCATTGCGAAAGATATATAAAGGGACACTGAACCGTAAGTTCCCTATGCTTGTGAATTATGCCGTTACCATTCCACCGGGCGGACGCACAGACGCATTTGTACAGACAGTGATAACATGGAATTATGAAGACAAGGAATTCCGTACCCGTGGTTTGGATGCCGACCAGACAGAAGCAGCAATTAAAGCTACAATAAAAATGTTGAATCTTATTGAATAGAAAATAAACTTAAAACTCAAATACAATGGATTTTAAAATAGCAGTATTAGCCGGTGACGGAATAGGACCGGAAATCTCCGTTCAGGGAGTTGATGTAATGACAGCCGTTTGCGAGAAATTCGGACATAAAGTTTCATACGAATATGCCATCTGTGGTGCAGACGCAATAGATAAAGTGGGCGATCCGTTTCCGGAAGCAACTTACGAGGCTTGTAAAAATGCCGATGCTGTATTGTTCTCGGCAGTAGGCGACCCTAAATTCGATAATGACCCTACAGCAAAAGTACGTCCGGAACAGGGACTTCTGGCTATGCGCAAAAAACTCGGTTTGTTTGCAAATATCCGTCCTGTACAGACTTTCAAATGTCTGGTACACAAGTCTCCTCTTAAGGCAGAACTCGTTGACGGTGCAGACTTCCTTTGTATCCGCGAGCTGACAGGAGGTATGTATTTCGGCGAAAAGTATCAGGATAACGACAAAGCATACGATACAAATATGTACACTCGTCCTGAAATCGAAAGAATTCTGAAAGTAGGTTTTGAATATGCTATGAAGCGTCGCAAACACCTTACTGTGGTTGATAAGGCAAATGTGCTTGCTTCTTCACGTCTGTGGAGACAGATTGCCCAGGAAATGGCTCCTCAGTATCCGGAAGTGACTACAGACTACATGTATGTGGATAATGCAGCAATGAAGATGATTCAGGAACCTAAGTTCTTCGATGTAATGGTTACAGAAAATACATTCGGCGACATCCTTACAGATGAAGGTTCTGTAATCAGCGGTTCTATGGGACTTCTTCCATCTGCTTCTACAGGCGAAAGTACACCGGTATTCGAGCCTATCCACGGTTCTTGGCCACAGGCTAAGGGGCTGAACATCGCCAATCCGTTAGCACAGATATTGTCTGTTGCAATGCTGTTCGAATATTTTGATTTGAAAGAAGAAGGAGCATTGGTCCGTCGTGCCGTTGATGCTTCACTTGATGCCAACGTACGTACTCCTGAAATTCAGGTAGAAGGTGGTGCCAAATACGGTACCAAGGAAGTTGGCCAGTGGATTGTAGATTATATCAAGAAAGCATAATCATTACTCATATACAATATAAGAAGTCCGGACAGTTTTTTATCTTCTGTCCGGACTTTTTTTATATTCTGTGGTCAAATGTAATAATTTTACTGTGGTTTTCCTTTAAAGAATTTATGTTCCTTGATATTCTTGATTTTTATTTCGGCATCTTGATAATAGGTTCTTCTGTCGTTGTCTATTTCTCCGTTCTCGTCATATTTATAACGCTTGTCTTCTGGAACATTTTCCATATATTTGTTGAAATATTTTAAAGCATTCTCGTAGTCATTTCTGTAATAATATCTGCATCCGATGGTATAGAACAACACATTTTCCTTGGAGTATTCGTATTGCTTCAATAAAGCGGCTATTTCACCTTTGGTGTCAAGGTTCAGCTCACAGCATTCTGCCAGACCTTTGTAGAGTCGGATCATAACACTGTCTGTTGGCATGGTCAGCGATATGGCGGTGTTCATGGCTTCTACACCTTCTTCTTTCCATGAAGTACGGGCAGCGGATTTGGCGAAATAATATAAAGCTCCTGTGTTTGGTCCTGACGGTTGCATTATACTTATAGCCTTTTTCAGATTGTCGTAAGCGGAATAAAAGTCATAGTTGCCGTAGTACGACATACCGAGATAGAACAGTGTCAGATAAGAATTGTCGCCCATTCTTTTCAGGCTTTCATATCTTTCTATCGCTTTGGGATACATTTTCATCATGCAGAAAGCTTTTGCATTTTGGCGGTTCACGTCTATGTTGAGCGAGTCATGTCGTCGGTATTCCTCTGTAATGAGCATCGCGTATGAATACTGCCCATTGTTGTTTACCATATTGGCTATTCTGGATATAATCTGAGGGTCCAGAGAATCACGGCGAAATGCGGCATTATATCCGGCAAAGGCGGATAGAGGATCTTCGTTTTCGTATGTTTCTCCCAACAGGCGGTAAGCAGTGGCAGAAGTGGAGTCGCGATCTATCCAGTCGTGACATGCTTTCCTCGCATTTTCCAAGTCGTCAAGAGCAATCAGGGCATTGATGTGTTTCTGTCTGAAGAAAGATTTGTCGGGGCTGAGTCTCACGGCATGAGCGTATGCTTCAGAACTTTTCCTTACATCTCCAATCCTTCTGTAGCACTCCGCTATTTCTGCCCATGATTTTAGTGAGGTACTGTCCTGCTCAAGCCTCTTCTGGAGTAGCGGAAGTGCGGTTTGCCATTTGTTGAGTTCCTTACAGGCCTGTAGCCTGAATTCCGTACATTCCTCGTCGAGCGAGTCGGTACACGAAGTAAGTTCAAGAACCTTTTCGTATTCGTAGTTATCAATGGCAATTCTTATGCTGTCCTTGTTTTGAGCCAGCACTCCGAGCGTAAAGGTGCATGACAAACAAAAAAGAAGTCTTCCTGATTTCATATTTATGTATGTGGTTTATAGATTTTTCTTAATCTCGTCCTCTATCTCTTTGTCACTTATCTTTTCGGCGTATCCCTGGAATTTCTTCAATATCTTTCTGTCTTTACCTATCAGATAAAATTGAGGAACACTGCTTCCGGCCTGATAGTCATTAATAAGTTTTTCTATACTTTCCTTGTCGGCAGTGAGGAATTTGTATTTTATATCATTCTTCCTGATATAGTTCTCGCTCGATGATTTTCTCTTTATCCATGTCTCAACAGCTATGATTTCAAGCTCATTATTGTCGTATTTCTCTCTAAGCCTGTTCAGGAAAGGGATAGAAACTTTACACGGACCGCATCCTATTCCTGTGAGCTGTAGAAGGACAATTTTCGATTTAATGTCGCTAAGCGAGATTTTCCGGTCGTTAATATCAGTCAGAGTCCATTCCGGAGCAGTCTTGCCTGTCATGTCAATGGCGGGCTTATTGCTTTTCTGTCCTCTAATGTACCGTTCATAGCCTTCCGGATAGTAATCTTCTGCTATTATTTTCCCCATTCCCGAGGGGTTGAATACAAAGTCGGAACAGATTTTTTCATCTATATTATGTTGCATTTCCCTGCGATAGCGGTATGGCATATCATTTTCTTTAGAGATCCATACTTTGTAAATAGATGTAGGATCGTATATGTAAGGGTTTTCCGGCATATATTGAGCTTTTCCGAAAAATTCTACCTGATTCGGCATATTTATCGTCAGTTCCATAAGAAAATCCTTTCCCTCGTCCTTCAGTGTGAGGACAATGCTGTCGTTTGTGTTCAGCGCATAATCTATTATTTCTTTCATGTGATAAAAAGCCTCTTGCTTAATGATTCTGAATGGTAAAGGTCTTTTTCGTGTGAAGTCATCTATTACTATTTCTTTCTCCTTTTCTTCAATATATGATTGAACAGTTCCATCATATACTGATAGAGGATGCTTGAATTCCTTATCGGATGCAATGATATATGAATAACCTATGGCGGTATCTTCAGGATTTACATGCTCGTATATTTCCCTCTGTTCATCGTATACAGGTTCATTGTCTCCCGGCTCCCAAGATTTAAGTACACAATGGTATTTTACTGAATTTACCTTGTTCATATTCTCAAGCACTTCAGAAAGATATTCCCTGTCAGTTTTCTTTCCGCAGGCGGAAAACATTACCATAAATAATATGGAAATATAAATGTAGATATGTGTTTTCATAAATAGTATTAGTCTTATATTAAGAATCCACTTTAAGATTCCTGCCGTTAATCACATCTTAAAGTGGATTCAGAAAATTGATTTACTGTAGTCTGAATGTTACAGGGACGGTGTATTTAACTCTTACAACCTGACCTCTCTGCATTCCCGGTTTCCATTTAGGCATTTCTTTCATAACCCTCAACGCTTCTGCATCAAGGTCCGGATCTACAGAACGTATTACTTTAAATTCTGTAGGAGTACCGTCCTTTTCAACTACGAACTGAACGATTACTCTGCCCTGTACGTTCTTTGCCATTGCTGATGCTGGGTATTTGGCGTTTTTGCTAAGGAAGCTCATAAGTTCCTGAATTCCTCCCGGGAATTCAGGCATCTTTTCCACTACCATGAATACCTCGTCTTTGGTTTCCGCTTTTTCGGCAGGAGCTTCTACCACTTCAGGCTTTTCTGTTGCAGCCTTTTCTTTTACATCATCAGTCTTTGTTGCTTCCGAAGAGCATGAAATGTTTCCGGCAAGGAGTAGAGCAAAGGCCGGAATGGCGAACAGGGCATATTTGATATGTCCCGCACCGTTTGTTTTTTTCTTGTTCATCATAATGATACGTTGTTTAAGGTGAGAAAAATTAAAATTATTAGATAAACCATACTTGTGATTGTATGTCAGTCCAAGCAGGTGATATTGATAGCTTTTTGTGGCGAATCCCGCATCCATAACCTTTCTGTCTGCCAGAAATTCAAGATTCAGTCTCACTTCGCGTTTCATCAGCCATGCGAATGGATTTATCCAGCAGCATATATTTACCAGTTCGGAGATAATCACATCTATGGAATGTTTCTGGCGGACATGAGCCATTTCGTGAGTGAGAATTTCGTTCATTTCCTCTTCTTTTACATTGTCAGGATTCAGGAAAATCCAATTGAAGAATGAAAACGGACCGGACTTGTCTTTCATGCATTTTATACGTATTCCGTTCACTGTCTTTTCCGGTGTGCGGAGAATAATCAGATATAGGCTTATGGCCTGAACAATCAGTCTTACGGATAATGCCAATATTCCGGCAATGTATATATTTTTTATCCATTCGGAAATTACAAATACCTGATTTCCCGGTTCAGTTCCGGCCGTTCCAACTACTATTTCAGGAATAGTGGTGGAATAATCAAAATTTGTCAGCATTACCAGGCTGTCGCGCGTCTCCATCCATTCACGTATATCAATCAGCGGTATGATGAACGGAAGGATAAGTGCCAGCATGAGTATCAACCTTCTTGAATTGAAGAGAGTATCGCGTGTGCATACCAGTTTGTACAGTGCGTAAAACAGGATTATGCCCAAATTGACTTGAAGTAGGTATATCATAAATAATGTATTTTAAAGTATTGAAGATTTTACAGCTTTCTGACGGAGATTTATTTGTCATCTTCTTTCTCTATCAGATTTATGATTTCGTTAAGTTCGTCTTTCGAAATCTTCTGTTCTTTGGCGAAGAAAGAAACCATTTCCTTATATGAGTTGGCAAAGTAGTTTTTCACCAGACTGCTTACCGAACTTTTTGTGTAGTCTTCCTGTTTCACCAGTGGGGTATATCTGTAGGTGTTTCCGAACTTTTCGGCTTTCAGATAACCTTTTCTTTTAAGATTGTTTATTATTGATGCAACCGTGGTATAGGGTGGGAGCGGTTCGTCATAACATCCCACTACGTCTTTCACATAGCAAGGCCCCAGTTTCCATATAAAGCGCATAGCTTCTTCTTCCTGAAATGTCAGTTTTTCCATATCGTATCAATATTTTAATTACTAACTTTTCGCAAATCTACGAAATAATCGTAATTATGCAAATATTAGAAGGTTAAACATGGTTAATGACGGAAATAATTCATATTGGTGGTTTGTAGTGCCGGTATCAAAAAAAAACAGCAGCCCATTCGATTTAAAACGGGCTGTCGTTTAAATCAATATGGGCTGTCGTTTTAAGGTAGATTTCTTATGCTTGAAATTTTGTCAGAATTTTTTCACTCTGATATGGCAATAAGGCTCGCCGCCTGTTTTGTCATAGTAATGTTGGTGATAGTCCTCAGCTTCCCAAAAATGCGATGCCGGAGTAAGAGCTGTGTTTACTTCATATCCTTTGTCGCATAATATAGCAATAACATTCTGCACCTGCTCCAGCTGTGAATTGTCAAGATAGAAAATCTCGCTTCTGTATTGAGGACCTATGTCAGGACCCTGCCCGTCGGTCTGTGCGGGGTCGTGTATTTCGAAAAACAGCTTGCACAGGTCTGTGTATGAAATCTTTTCGGCGTCATATTCTACAAGTACAGCTTCGGCATGTCCTGTAGTGTGAGCCTTTACTTCCTGATATGTAGGGTTTTCCTTGTGCCCGCCTATGTATCCCACTGTGGTGCTTATCACACCGTTTGCCCTTTCCATCTGGTGTTGTACTCCCCAGAAACATCCGCAGGCAAAAATAGCTTTTTCTGTTTTCATGATTTCAGTCTGTTTTATAAATGAATGTGCAAACATACAAAAAGATTTTAACTCTTTCGCTATATATATGTTTATCTGTTACCTTTGCGTCGTAAACTATAGAAGATTCGTGATTATGAAGAAAATATTTATACTCATCTTTATGTCGCTTGGTACTTTATTCCAATCATATTCGCAATCGTACAATGAGGTTGTTGAACGTGCCATGAAGTATGCCTTGAGTGGCAGTCTTGTGCAAGCGGAAAAGCTTTTCCGTGAGGCTCTGAAAATGGACCCTAACAATGCGCGTAATGCTCTTCTTTTTTCCAACCTTGGTACGGTTCTGAAACGTATGGGGCGTACGGATGAGGCTATCGAGGCATATACCATGGCTCTTAATATCACTCCGTATTCTACAGCCATGCTTCTAAACCGTGGAACTTTGTATCTCGACAAAGGATTGGATTCGAAGGCATATGTTGATTTCTGTAATGTGATAGACCTGATACCTGAGAATATAGAGGCCCGCCTCTATCGTGCATACATATATATGCAGAGGCGCGAGTATACGGAGGCACGGATAGATTATAATGTTATAGTAGGTAAGGAACCGTCGCATAAAGCTGCGCGTATAGGTCTGGCAATGCTAGACCAGCTTGAGGGAAACCTTACCGGGGCACGTGACAAACTGAATCTGCTTATTGGTGAGTTTACTGACGATCCATCACTCTTGATAATGAGGGCAAATCTTGATTTGGAAAGAGGATACCCTGAGGCTGCTGTCATTGATCTGGAAGAAGCGTTGCGTCTTAATCCTAAGGATGCGGAGACCACTGTACAGTTAGGCGATGTATATCTGTCATTGAAAGATAAGGACAAGGCGCTAAAGGCATACGAGAAAGCCATCACTCTAGGGATACCTCGCCCGGTGCTTATGGAACAAATGAAAAAATGTAAATAGAAAAGCCTAATCATGATTGGCGTTACACGTACGTGTTACGGGCGTGACGCGCTTGTGTTTCGCGTGTGACACGGTCGTGATACACGCGTTACACGTACGTGTAACGCTAACTATGTCAGTTCTTTTGATATAAAAACTGTGTTTCCCTCTTATTCATTTACGATAATCTTTATTGCATTTACGAAATCGCGTCCGTATTTCTTCTTTTTGTATTCGCTGAATCCGGAAATGTCGTCCAGAGCTTCCATTGTCATAGGCTTCTTGTCGCAAAGCGATTGCAGCGTGCTGTCGGACATTACAATATAAGGAGGTATAGCTTCCTGTTCTGCCAGCTTCAGTCTCAGCAGGCGCAAGGTTTCGAACAGGGTGTCTTCTTTCTCTTGACTGCTGTAAGCATTTTTCTTAATCTGTACAGGCGATGAACTGATAGTGTTCTTTTTATATTGCTTGTTGGAGAAATCATCTTCTTTAATAACAACCAGTTCCGCATTTTGTTTTCCGTACAGAACCTTAGTTCCAAGCTCGGTTATTTTCAGATGATTGTTTTCATTGTATGCTATTTCTATGTAGCCCATATTCAGCATCTGCAACAGATAATTTTGCCAGTGGCGTGAGGGTATATCCCTTCCGGCTCCGAATGTCTTTATCTTGTCGTATTCCTTTTCGGAGATTTCTTGAGTAAAGTTTCCTCGGAGTATTTCTATAAGTGCCCCTGTGGCTATCTGCTGGTTGGTCCTTGCTATTGCGCTCAGAGCTTTTTGTATTATTATCGTTCCATCGAATCTTTCCGGAGGATTACGGCATACGTCGCAATTGCCGCAGTCGTGATCCATCGTTTCCCCGAAATAGCTTAGCAGGATTCTTCGGCGGCAGATGTCGGCTTCGGCATACTGCTGCATGCGGTTCAATTTCTCTATGTTTATTTCCTTCTGATTGCTTTCTTCGGCAAACTTCGTAAGTTGGATCATGTCGCCAAGCGAGTAGAACAGCATGGTGTCGCTCTTCATTCCGTCTCTTCCCGCACGTCCTATTTCCTGATAGAAACTCTCTATACTTTTAGGCAGGTTGTAATGTATCACCCATCTTACATTCGACTTGTCTATCCCCATTCCGAAAGCGACGGTGGCACAAACTATCTGTACACGGTCGTTGATGAAATCGTCCTGTGCCTGTTCGCGCTCGAAATTTGATAGTCCTGCATGATATACGGCAGTCTCGAAGCCTTCGTCGTAAAGCAGTTCGGCAACTTTCTCGGTAGTCTTTCTGCTCATGCAGTAAATGATTCCGCTTTCATTGCCATGCTTTTCTATGAATCTTTTTATAATTCTGATTTTTTCTTTCTGCTGATAGCCTTTCTTTACGTCAAGACTCAGGTTAGGACGGTCGAACGAGGAAATGAATACTTCCGGTTCGTTCATTTTCAGCTGTTTTACTATGTCCTGACGTGTGATTTTGTCCGCAGTGGCGGTAAGTGCCACTATTGGAACTCGGGGAAACTGTTTTCTAAGTATGTCCAGCTGTGTATACTCAGGGCGGAAATCGTGTCCCCATTGTGAAATGCAGTGCGCTTCGTCTATTGCAAAAAGCGAAATCCTAATGTCTCTGAGCAGATAGTTGGTTTCGGATATAAGTCTTTCGGGAGATATATAAAGCAGTTTTACTTTTCCCTGCAGACACTCCATGCGTACACTCGTGTTGTCTGTATCAGTGTTCATGCTGTTCAGTGCGCGTGCGGCTATACCGTTGGCCTGCAATGCCTCCACCTGGTCTTTCATCAGTGAAATCAGTGGTGAAACCACTATGGCTGTACCTTCCATCATGAGTGCCGGAATCTGGTAGCACAAGGATTTGCCTCCGCCTGTAGGCATAAGAACCAGCGTGTCTTTTTTGTTCAGTACATTTGTGATTATTTCTTTCTGTTGAGGACGGAACTCTGTATATCCGAAATATTTTTTGAGAATGTCAAGCATTTGCGTGAGTCTGTTTTTTGTGAATGCAAAGATAATATTCAGTATCGATACACACGAAAAAATGTTGACAAAGATTTTGCGGTCTGAAAAAAAACTTACAAATTTGTGTTATGAAAATTGTAAACTAAGACTAAAAAGGAATCAGCACAGATGGAAAATAATCATGAAGTAATTAATAATGAAAACGATGTACAAGTTAAGTTGCCATACAATCTTAGGGAAAAGAAAACAAAATCAGCGCCTTATAGGGAACTGATAAGGACTGAACTGGCAAACGAACTTTACAAAAAGATATATGAACTTGTTGTAACGCAGAAAAAATACAAGCAACCGAATTTTTCTGCCAGTGATTTGGCAAAGATGCTCAAAACTAATACTAGGTATCTGTCGGCAGTGGTTAATTCCAAATTCAAAATGAATTTTTCGTGTTTACTCAATGAATATCGCATACGTGATGCCAAACACTTGTTGTTAGATAAACGTTATGCCGAAAAGACTATTGAGGAGATAAGTGCAATGTCTGGTTTTGCCAATCGTCAGTCTTTCTATGCTGCTTTCTACAGAATTGTAGGTATTACTCCTAATGAATACAGAAAGAATCATGAGAACATCTGAAGATAATTTTAATTATTCTGTAGATAAATTTGCGGACCTACAGATATTGAGATATAAAGTGCATGGCTTTGATTCATTATCATTGAGTCAAAAAAAACTAGTGTATTATCTTTCAGAAGCGGCGTTGCACGGTCGTGACATTTTATTCGACCAGAACGGAAAATATAATATGAAAATACGCCGCTTGCTTGAAGCAGTGTATATACATTATGACGGTGACCGTTCGGATGTAGAATTTCAGGCGTTCGAAGTGTATCTGAAAAGAGTATGGTTTTCCAGTGGAATACATCACCATTATTCTACCGATAAGTTTATTCCAGGATTTTCTGTCGATTTTCTTCGCGATGCTGTGATGTCATTGGAAAAGTCGTGTTTACCTTTAGCAAAAGGTGAAACAGTGGTAGGTTTATGTAATGATTTATTCCCTGTGATTTTCGTTCCTGAGATAATGTCTAAACGTGTAAATCAGGCTGATGGGGAAGATTTGGTGCTCACTTCTGCTTCAAATTATTATGAAGGAGTTACTCAACAGGAAGCCGAGGATTTTTATTCTGCTATGAAATCTCCTGATGATGAGACACCTGTGATGTATGGTATGAATAGCCGTTTGGAAAAGAAAAAAGGTGAGATTACCGAGATTGTTTGGAAATTGGATGGTGAATATGGTAGTGCCATTAGTAAGATTGTCTATTGGCTTGAAAAGGCTATGGATGTGGCAGAAAATGAACATCAAAAAGAGGTCATACGTCTGCTTATTGAATTTTACCGTACGGGAGATTTGAAAATTTTTGACGATTATTCTATTTGTTGGCTTAAAGATACAGAATCGCGTGTTGATTTCGTGAATGGCTTTATCGAAAGTTACGGCGATCCGCTTGGAATGAAATCCAGTTGGGAGTCTATTGTAAACTTCAAGGATATGGATGCTACTCACCGCACTGAAGTGTTGAGTAGTAATGCACAGTGGTTTGAAGATAATTCGCCTGTGTCTCTGCAGTTCAAAAAGTCTGAAGTGAAAGGTGTATCAGCAAAAGTAATCACAGCAGCCATACTTGCCGGCGATCTTTATCCTGCCAGTGCAATAGGTATCAATCTGCCAAATTCGAACTGGATTCGCAGTGTTCACGGTTCAAAATCAGTGACAATAGGTAACCTTACTGACGCTTATAACAAGGCTGCCAAAGGTAATGGTTTCAGAGATGAGTTCGTATATAGTGAATATGAAAAGGAACTGCTCGACAAGTATGCTGATATAACTGGTGATCTTCATACCGACCTGCATGAATGTTTGGGGCATGGTTCAGGCAAACTACTTCCTGGAGTTGATCCAGATGCGCTTAAGGCATACGGTGCTACAATAGAGGAAGCACGTGCCGATTTGTTCGGACTTTATTATATACCAGATGCAAAGATGGTTGAACTTGGGCTTACTCCGGACAATGAGGCTTATAAAGCAGAGTACTATTCGTATATGATGAACGGGTTGATGACACAGCTTGTCAGAATAGAACATGGATGCTGCATTGAAGAATCGCATATGCGTAACCGTCAGCTTATTGCTGCCTGGGCTTTGGACCATGGAGCTGAAGATAGTGTTGTGGAGCTTGTAAAAAGGAATTCTAAAACATACGTGGTTATAAACGATTATGAGAAATTACGTCTTTTGTTTGGAAAACTACTGGCTGAAATTCAACGCATAAAAAGTGAAGGCGACTATGAGACTGCCCGCCAACTGGTAGAAAAGTATGCCGTGAAAGTTAATCCTGCATTGCATTCTGAGATTATTGAAAGATACAAGGCTCTAAATCTCGCACCTTACAAAGGATTTGTAAATCCTGTATATAGTGTGGTTGCTGATAGTGAGAATAATATTATAGATGTAAAAATAGACTATAGCGAAGGGTATACAGAACAGATGCTTCGTTATAGCCGTGATTATTCTAATCTTTAAATTAATAACATGAACGACATACAGGAAACAATAAAAGATATAAAATCGAAATTCCGTTTGTTTATGAACGGTGTCATCTCGCAGAGTATGCGCGAAAAAGGGATGGACTACAAACTGAATTTCGGAATAGAGTATTCTCGCATTAAAGAAATTGCTGCGGGATATGAGAAAAACCATGAGCTTGCGCAGGCTTTGTGGAAAGAAAATATCCGTGAGTGCAAGATTATGGCTACGTTACTTCAGCCGGTTGATTCTTTTTGTATAGAAATAGCTGAAATATGGATTGAGGATATGAAATATCCGGAACTGGCAGAATATACGGTTATGAATCTGCTTCAGAATGCTGATTATGCTTCAGAGGTGGTGTTCAGATGGATTGCAGATGAACGTATTTATTTTCAGTTCTGTGGATATATGCTTATGACTCGCCTTCTGATGAAAGGTATGAAATTAAATGAGAGGGCAGAGGCTGAGTTTTTGGATCAGGCATTTACAGAAATCCAGGGTGATGAACCTATGGTTAAAAAAGCTGCTTCTACGGCGTTGAAGAAGTTCTCGGCACAGTCTAAAGAAAATGCAAAAACAATAGGACGGCAATTGGGACTTTTAAGTAAGTCGGCCAATCCGGAATTGAAACTTTATATCGACGAAATAAAATATGATATAGAATATTGCGTTTAGTTTTCTTTGATTGAGTAAAATATATTAACTTTGACGGCTGAAGATATTTTTTAATGGCAGACAAGATAAAAGATACGGTAAAACAGGTACTTACAGAGTACTTACAGAAGAACGGACATCGGAAGACGCCCGAGCGTTATGCTATACTCGATTCCATATATTCTATCAAGGGGCATTTCAATATTGAAAGTCTGCTTCAGTATATGGAAGAAAAAGAGAAATTCCGTGTAAGCCGTGCTACCTTGTATAATACCATTATTCTTCTTATTGATGCCGGTCTGGTAATCAAACATCAATTCGGAAATACATCCCAGTACGAACGTTCGTACAATAATGAAACACATCATCACATGATATGCACAGCATGTGGTAAGGTTTCTGAATTTGAAGATGAAAATCTGAAACAGGCCATTGTACAAAGTAAATTAAAAGGTTTTCAAGCCACACATTATTCACTGTATATATACGGATTGTGTAGTAAATGTGTGGCAAAAAGGAAAAAGAATAAATAAAAACTATTTTTAATATAACAAATCATGAAAGTAGATGTCTTGTTAGGTTTACAGTGGGGCGACGAAGGAAAAGGTAAAGTTGTCGATGTTTTGACTCCACGTTATGATGTAGTTGCGCGTTTTCAGGGTGGTCCAAACGCAGGTCATACTTTGGAATTCGAAGGACAGAAATATGTTCTCCGTTCTATTCCGTCAGGTATTTTCCAGGGAGACAAAGTAAATATTATCGGTAATGGTGTTGTGCTTGATCCGTCGTTGTTCAAGGCAGAGGCTGAAGCTCTTGAAGCAAGCGGACATCCTTTGAAGGAACGTTTGCACATTTCTAAGAAAGCACATCTTATATTGCCTACTCATCGTATACTTGATGCTGCATATGAAGCTGCAAAAGGAGATTCAAAAGTAGGTACTACAGGTAAAGGTATCGGTCCTACATATACAGACAAAGTCAGCCGTAACGGTTTGCGCGTAGGTGACATATTGAATAATTTCGAAGCTAAATATGCTGCAGCAAAGGCTCGTCACGAACAGATATTGAAGAGTCTTAATTATGAATATGACATCACTGAGATTGAAAAACAGTGGATGGAAGGTATTGAATATCTTCGTCAGTTCAACTTGGTTGATAGCGAACATGAGATAAATAATCTTCTTAAAGAAGGTAAAAGTGTTCTTTGCGAAGGTGCCCAGGGAACAATGCTTGATGTTGATTTCGGCTCTTATCCATTCGTTACATCATCGAATACTATTTGTGCCGGTGCTTGTACTGGACTTGGTCTTGGACCTAACAAAATAGGTGAGGTATATGGTATAATGAAGGCATATTGTACTCGTGTAGGTGCTGGTCCTTTCCCAACTGAACTTTTTGATGAAACAGGCAAGAAAATCCGTGACCTCGGTCATGAATATGGAGCTGTGACAGGTCGCGAACGTCGTTGCGGATGGGTTGACCTCGTAGCTTTGCGTTACTCTATCATGATTAACGGCGTAACTAAGCTTATCCTTATGAAGAGTGATGTTCTTGACGGTTTCGAGACAATCAAGGCTTGCGTTGCTTATAAGGTAAACGGTGAGGAAATAGATTACTTCCCATTCGATATCAACGAAGGTGTAGAACCTGTTTACGTAGAAATGCCGGGATGGAAAACAGATATGACTAAGATGACTAGCGAAGATGAATTCCCTGAAGAATTCAATGCTTACATCTCATTCCTTGAAGAACAACTTGGTACTCCAATCAAGATTGTTTCTGTAGGTCCTGACCGTGCACAGACTATCGAAAGATATACTGAAGAATAATATTATAATATTATAATCTATTGGGCTGCTGGTTTTCATATATGAGAATCAGCAGCTTTTGTTTTTTCGTAAGTAAAAATGATTATTTACTGAATAAATATTTGTAAATAGTTATTTTTGCTTTTATTTTGAAAGAATATCATTTTAAATTTTTGCAATTGTTTGTTTTAATATATATTTGTGGAAACAAATTATTAATTACTATCTCTCTCTTAAATTTAATCCTTCAGTTGGGAGGCGTTCTCTGTGATTGAGAGCGTCTCTTATTTTTTGTTTTCATTATAAAATCTTGTTAACCGATAATTCCTATTTAATGTAAAAATAGTAACTTTGCCGACACTTTGTAAATCAACATATAAAGAATGATTTCAGTAGAAGGATTAAAAGTAGAGTTTGGAGTTACTCCTCTGTTTGAGGATGTATCGTATGTGATAAATAAGAAAGACCGTATAGCGCTTGTCGGTAAGAATGGTGCCGGTAAATCTACCATGCTAAAGATTCTTGCAGGGCTTCAATCGCCTACAGAAGGTGTGGTAGCAGTACAGCGCGGAGTTACTATAGGGTATCTGCCTCAGGTGATGATATTGAGTGATACCAGAACCGTAATGGCAGAGGCTGAAATGGCCTTTGAGCATATATTCGAATTGCAGGAGAGTATCTCCAAAATGAATCAGGAGTTGGCAGACAGAACAGACTACGATTCTGAAAGTTATCATGAACTGATAGACCGTTTCACTCACGAGAACGAGAGGTTCATGATGATGGGTGGAACAAACTATAAGGCAGAGATTGAACGTACGCTTACGGGTTTGGGTTTCTCAAGAGCAGATTTTGACAGACCTACATCAGAGTTCAGCGGTGGCTGGAGAATGCGTATAGAACTTGCAAAACTCTTGTTGCGCCGTCCTGACGTTCTTTTGCTCGACGAGCCTACCAACCATCTTGACATAGAAAGTATCCAGTGGCTTGAAAACTTCCTGAAGATGAGTCCCGGAGCAGTGGTACTTGTCAGCCACGACCGCGCTTTCATCAATAATGTAACGAACAGGACTATTGAAATTTCATGTGGACATATTTATGATTATAAGGTAGCGTATGATGAATTCGTAGTTTTGCGCAAGGAACGCCGTGAGCAGCAGCTTCGTGCATACGAAAACCAGCAGAAGGAGATTAAGGATACCGAAGAGTTTATCGAACGTTTCAGATATAAGGCTACAAAGGCAGTTCAGGTGCAGAGCCGCATAAAGCAGCTTGAAAAGATTGTACCTATAGAGATAGACGATGAGGATACTTCTTCTTTGCGGTTGAAGTTCCCGCCTGCTATCCGTTCGGGAAACTATCCTGTGATATGCGAGAATGTAAAGAAGGCATATGGTGATCATGTGGTGTTCCATGATGTCACTCTTACAATAAACAGAGGTGAGAAGGTTGCTTTCGTAGGAAAGAACGGTGAAGGTAAATCTACACTCGTGAAATGTATCATGGATCAGATTCCTTACGATGGAAAACTGGTGATAGGACATAACGTGCAGATAGGGTATTTCGCACAGAATCAGGCACAGCTCCTTGATGAGAATGTAACTGTGTTTGATACAATAGACCGTGTGGCAAAAGGTGATATCCGTCTGAAGATACGTGATATCCTTGGGGCTTTCATGTTCGGTGGTGAGGCTTCTGATAAGAAGGTGAAAGTCCTTTCCGGAGGAGAACGCAGCCGTCTGGCAATGATAAAACTTCTGCTTGAACCTGTGAACTTCCTTATACTGGACGAGCCTACCAACCATTTGGATATGCGTTCCAAAGATGTACTGAAAGAGGCTATCAAAGAGTTTGATGGAACGGTAATTGTCGTATCCCACGACCGTGAGTTCCTGGACGGACTTGTAACCAAGGTATATGAGTTTGGTGGTGGTGTAGTGAAAGAGCATATCGGAGGTATATACGATTTCCTGCAGAAAAAGAAGATGGAAAGCCTTAACGAACTCCATCTGTCGCAGTCGCCTACAGCTTCATCGCAGAAGAAAGATGTGCAACAGCCGGCACAATCGGAAAGTAAGCTTTCTTACGAAGCTCAGAAGGAACTGAACAAGAAAATCAGAAAGCTTGAAAAACAGGCCGCCGACTGTGAAGACAGAATTTCCAAAATAGAAACTCAAATATCACAACTGGAAGAAAAGATGGCAACTCCTGAAGGAGCATCCGACATGAAACTCTATGAGCAGCATCAGGATTTGAAAAAACAGATTTCGCAGATTGAGGAAGAGTGGGAGACGGCACTGATGGAAATAGACGAACTTAAAAAAGAACTATAACTAAATATTAATTTATGAAAACTAAACATTGTATTGCTTTTGCAGCATTGGCTGTTGCCGCACTGTCCGGATGTGCAGGCCAGAAGGAAGCAAAGGTGAGCACAGGAATAAACCTTGCCAACCTTGACACAACAGCAGTTCCGGGAAATGATTTCTTCCGTTTCGCTTGTGGAGGTTTTAATGATTCTCATCCGCTTACAGCTGAATACTCAAGCTATGGAGCATTCGAAATGCTGATGGAAGACAACCAGAAGCAGTTGAAGGAAATGATTGAAGAATTTGCTTCAAAAGAAAATCCTGCTGGAAGCCAGGGACAGAAAATCGGAGATTTGTATAATCTGGCAATGGACAGCGTAAAGCTTAATGCAGACGGTATAGCTCCAATCAAGCCTATGCTTGACAGAATAGCTGCGATATCTGACAAGAACCAGATTATGCAGGTTAAGGCTGAGATGTTCAACAACGGTATCGGTACATATTTCAGCAACTACGTTTACGGTGACCCTAAGAACAGTACTTTGAATATCTTCCAGATTGCCCAGGGAGGTATTAATCTTGGCGAAAAGGAATATTATCTTGATACAGACGAAAGTACAACTGCTATCCGTGAACAGTACAAACTGTATATCACCAAGCTTTTCACATTGGCTGGTTTCTCAGAAAATGAGGCTAAACAGAAGATGGCTGACGTAATGGAAGTTGAAACAGCTATTGCAAAGGCTTCTTACAGTGCTGTAGAACGTCGTAATCCGGAAGCCAACTATCATAAAATGTCATACGATGAATTGAAGAAGGCTTTCCCTGGAATAGATTGGGACGCTTATCTCAAGGCTTTGGGTGTAGAAGGTGTTACAGAACTCAATGTAGAGCAGATTGAGCCTATCAAGGAAGTGGAAAAACTTATCAATACTTTGCCTCTTTCACGTCATATCTCATATTTGCAGTATAACCTTCTTGATGCAGCAGCAAGTTATCTGAGCGATGATTTCGTAGCTGCAAGATTTGATTTCTACGGAAAGGTATTGTCCGGCCGTCAGGCAAACCAGCCACGTTGGAAACGTGCCGTTAATGCCGTAAACGGAATGTTGGGCGAAATAGTAGGTCAGATGTATGTAGAGAAATATTTCCCTGCTGCAGCAAAAGAACGTATGGTGGCATTGGTCAAGAACCTTCAGTCGGCTCTCGGCGAACGTATCCAGGCACAGGAATGGATGAGCGACAGCACTAAGGTAAGAGCTATGGAGAAACTTTCTACATTCCACGTAAAAGTAGGTTATCCTGACAAATGGAAAGATTATTCTGACCTTAACATCGAGAAAGATTCATACTGGGCAAATGTATGCCGTGCCGCACAGTGGGGTACAAAAGATATGTTCAGCCGTATCGGAAAACCTGTTGACAAGGATGAATGGTTGATGAGTCCTCAGACTGTAAACGCATATTACAATCCTCAGACTAACGAAATCTGTTTCCCTGCCGCAATTCTTCAGTATCCGTTCTTCGACATGAATGCTGATGATGCATTCAACTATGGTGCGATCGGTGTGGTAATCGGTCATGAAATGACACACGGATTCGATGATCAGGGACGTCAGTATGACAAGGACGGTAACCTGAAAGACTGGTGGGCTGAAGGTGATGGTGACCGCTTCAACGAACGTACAAAAGTAATGGTTGATTACTTTAATAATATCGAAGTTCTCCCTGGATTGAAAGCTAACGGACTGCTGACTTTGGGTGAAAACATAGCAGACCACGGAGGTTTGAATGTTTCTTATCTTGCTTATAAGAATGCAACAAAGAACAACCCTCTTCCTGAAGAAGACGGATTTACAGCTGACCAGCGTTTCTTCATCGCATACGCTACACTTTGGGCTGGTAATATCCGTGAAGAGGAAATCCGCTCACGTACTAAGTCAGACCCTCACTCACTTGGCGAATGGCGTGTAAACGGTGCTCTTCCACATGTTGATGCATGGTACGAAGCATTCGGTATCACAGAAAAAGATTCAATGTATCTTGCACCTGAAAACCGTTGTAGAGTTTGGTAATTCTTATTGAACAGGTAAGATAAAAAAAGCCGTTTGTAGTTGGGGTTCACATCTACAAACGGCTTTTGATTTTTAAGTAAATAGTTATCAGAAATTATAGTTCAAGCTGAGACCAAACACCTTATTGGTACGGCTGTAAATGTCTGTTCCAGGGAGTTTGGTGTTATTATAGTTGTCGGTGGTTTTACTATAGTCGCTGTAATTAGTCCAGAAGTATGCTATATCCATGCTTAAAGACTGACTCAGATAAAATCTGGCTCCGAAACCTAATGAATATGAATCGCTGTAGAAGCTCGTGTCTGTCTGGAATTCATCGCTAAGACCGTAGTTTGTTTTCTGAAAACCACCACTTAATGTAAGTCTTTTGATAACATCCCATTCAATACCTGCCAGGTATTCATGAGTTCCATGTTTCAGCGTTTTTTGGCGGTTGTTTAGCATTTCTGCATTTTTGTCGTCGAAGAAATGGTATTCTACCGATGCGCGTAAAGTAGGAAGAATCTCATATTGTGCAGCAACGCTCAGGAATGCAGGAATGTCATTCGGTGTCTGTTCGCCATTGGCGTATGGCTTGATTACTTCGTCTGGGATACTCTCAGGTACATCCAGGACTTTAGTCTTATTCTCTATGTTGAGGTTTGTCTTGAACTCGTATTTTGCTGCAAGATTCAGTTTGCCTAATTTTGCATTAACTCCAATAATAGGAGTTACTCCCCATCCGCTTTGCTGACAGTCCAGATCCATTGTCATGAGTTCTTTTCCTCCGAGGGCTTCAATGAGGCTTGCTTTCAGGAAACCTTCATAACTGCTTTTTACGTAGTTCATTCTTCCTCCAACATATGCCGACAGCCAATCATTGATCTTATACGAAAGTCCTAACTGCGTTCCGAATATGTATTGTGTTCCGTCTAGCGCACTGTTTATGTTTACTTTGTCTGCTCCGACAGGTTGTCCGGCTGCTGCGGTTTGTTGGAAAATACCAGCTTTTACAAGCGAGTTGAACATTGGAAGTCCGTTATCAAACGATGCTTTACCTCCACCTCCTGTAATGGCAAATCCGGCAGAGATAGTCCAGTCTCCCTTTTTGTACAGACCTTGGAATGATGGTATGAATGGAGCTGATGCCGTTCCTTTATAGTATTCATTAACGTCCATCAATTCAGGTGTAGTAGGACTGCTCATACCCTTGTATGTTTTATAACTGGCATTTATTTCCCTTGTCTGATATGCACTCTGTCCTGTCAGAGAAAGATGAAAGCCATCCTCTTCCAGAAAAGAAAGACCTGCAGGGTTGCTGTAAACTCCGTCAACATCTATTGACGCTCCACGTGCTACCATTCTTAAAAATGCCGCATGTTGGTTCGTGTTAGTCAGATAATCTCCTGCAAAAGTTGTGTTTGAAACGATAAGCGCCGTTGCGCCTAATAATAAAAATTTATTCATTTAGCTTTAAAGATTGGTTATGAGGCCGCAAAGGTATTGCTTTTGTTTGGTTTATACAAGTGTTTTTGATTATAATACGACTATATCGGTGTGAATGAAATAGTTTTAAGTGAAACGAAACTGTCTCTTTTAGTATGGGCTTCATATATAATATGATGTGAGGCTATGTATTGAAAAGTTCTTTTCGTATCTTTGCTGCATATTTATAATATAGAATAAACATCGTGTATGACTATGTATTCCAATAAAGAAATCTGGCGCGTTACTTATCCTATACTTCTCGGGCTGCTAGCCCAAAATATTATCAATGTTACAGATACGGCTTTCCTCGGACACGTAGGTGAAGTCGCTTTGGGAGCTGCCGCAATGGGAGGGCTCCTCTATATCTGTGTCTATACGGTGGCATTCGGTTTCAGTATAGGCTCGCAGATTCTTATAGCACGCCGTAATGGCGAGGGAAACTACCGTGAAGTTGGTCCCGTAATGATGCAAGGCTGTATGTTCAGTTTTCTTATGGCAGTTGTGCTTGCAGCGGCTATGTATATTTTTGCCGGACCTCTGATACGTATGCTTATAACTTCCGATACAATATACGAAGCCACATATCAGTTCTTTACGTGGCGTATCTGGGGATTTATTTTTGCTTTTCTCAATGTAATGTTCCGGGCTTTTTATATTGGAATTACCAATACGAAAGTCTTGACACTCAGTTCCGTTGTTATGGCTCTAGTGAATGTCGTACTCGATTATGGTCTGGTGTTCGGTGAGCTGGGATTGCCGGAGATGGGTGTCAGAGGTGCTGCATTGGCTTCCGTAATAGCAGAGGCATCATCGCTTATGTTTTTCCTTATATATACATATACCAAAATCAATCTTAGAAAATACGGTTTCACGCGTTCGTTCAGTGTTGATTTCAGCATGGTGGGTAAAATTATGAGCATATCGTCGTTTACAATGGTTCAGTATTTCCTTTCGATGGCTATATGGTTTGTATTTTTCATGGCCCTCGAACGTTTGGGGCAGAGGGAACTTGCTATAGCCAACATTGTGAGGAGTGTGTATATTGTTCTTCTTATTCCTGTTCAGGCTCTTGCCACTACGGCTAATACACTGGTCAGCAATCTGATTGGTGCTGGAGGGACTGATAAGGTTGTGGCTTTGCTTCATCGTATAGCCCGTGTATCTTTCCTTATAATGGTGGTTTGTGTTATTCTGACAGTGCTGTTTCCGGACATAATACTCTCAGTATATAGTGGCGACCCTACACTGATTTCCGAGTCTGCTCCTGCACTGTATGTGGTTTGCGGTGCGATGATGATAGCTTCGCTGGCCAATATCTATTTCAATGGAATTTCCGGTACGGGCAATACTCAGGCGGCTCTGGTATTGGAAACCGGGGTATTGATTTTTTATGCGTTTTATGTAGTAATTGTGGGTATGGTTTTGCGCCAGCCGGTTGAGATTTGTTTTACTACCGAAGTGGTGTATTATTCCCTTATGCTGTTTTTCAGTATTATATATTTGAAAAAAGCTAAATGGCAGAATAAAAAGATTTGAGAGTTTATTTTTTTTATGTATTTTTGCACCCCGTTGAAATAGAAGAAATTAAGAAAAATCCAAATAATATATGTTCGATAATTTAAGTGAAAGACTTGAGAGGTCGTTTAAGATATTGAAAGGTGAAGGTAAAATCACCGAAATCAATGTTGCCGAGACTCTGAAAGATGTACGTCGCGCTTTGCTTGATGCCGACGTGAACTATAAGGTTGCAAAGAACTTTACAGATACAGTAAAGGAGAAAGCCTTGGGACAGAATGTGCTCACAGCAGTTAAGCCAAGTCAGTTGATGGTTAAGATTGTTCATGACGAACTTACCAAGCTGATGGGTGGTGAAACTGCTGAACTTGAACTTAAAGGACGCCCTGCAGTTATACTTATGTCAGGTCTTCAGGGTTCAGGTAAGACTACTTTCTCAGGAAAGTTGGCACGTATGCTGAAAACCAAGAAAAACCGTAAGCCTCTGTTGGTAGCCTGCGACGTTTACCGTCCTGCAGCCATTGAGCAGCTGAAGGTGCTTGGACAGCAGATTGAAGTTCCTGTTTATTCAGAACCGGATAGTAAAGATCCTGTAAAGATAGCCTTGAATGCAATTCAGGAGGCAAAAGCCAAAGGTTATGACCTGGTGATTGTCGATACAGCCGGTCGTCTTGCTATCGACGAACAGATGATGAACGAGATTGAGGCTATCAAGAAAGCTATCAATCCTGATGAAACACTGTTTGTGGTCGATTCAATGACAGGTCAGGATGCTGTAAACACAGCACGTGAGTTTAATGAGCGCCTTGACTTCAACGGTGTAGTTCTTACTAAGCTGGATGGTGATACCCGTGGTGGTGCCGCACTTTCTATCCGTACTGTAGTAAACAAGCCTATCAAGTTCGTAGGTACAGGTGAAAAACTTGACGCAATCGATTTGTTCCACCCTGCACGTATGGCAGACCGTATCCTTGGTATGGGTGATATCGTATCACTCGTGGAACGTGCGCAGGAACAGTACGATGAAGAAGAGGCTAAGCGTCTTCAGAAGAAAATCCAGAAGAACCAGTTCGATTTCAATGACTTCCTTACACAGATAAACCAGATCAAGAAGATGGGTAACATCAAGGAACTTGCTTCAATGATTCCAGGTGTAGGTAAGGCTATCAAAGATATAGATATAGACGACAATGCTTTCAAGAGTATTGAGGCAATCATTTATTCTATGACACCTGAAGAACGTACTCATCCTGAAATCCTGAACGGTTCGCGCCGTATGCGTATCGCAAAAGGTAGTGGTACAAACATTCAGGAAGTTAACCGCCTTCTGAAGCAGTTCGATCAGACTCGCAAGATGATGAAGATGGTGACTGGCAGCAAGATGGCTGGTATGATGCAGAAGATGAAGAAGAGATAATATACATTCTTTTTGATATACTAATCGGGCTGAATACTGTTTAAATGATGTTTAATCACTGTTTAAACTGTATTCAGCTCGGTCCTTTTTAGTACCTGTATAATAGTAGAAAATAACATTCAAAGATAGTTGACAGTAAGAAAATTTAAGAGGTTAATCTTTTGAATACACATTTGATTAGTTACTACTTTTCTTCTTGTAGAATATAAATATAAAGTAGTAACTGATCATTGGGTTATATACTCAGTTACCACTTTAATTATTATATTTCATAGTTAAAGTATTATCTCATTACTTTATAATTTGCGTTTTACACTAGTTTATCGTACTTTTGTACTGATAAAAAACGTAAAGGATGAAAGGCAAACTTATATCCAGAGAAATGGAGTGTACGGAATTGCTGTGCTGTTACTACGATCGTTCCGAACTTGTAATCGTGTATGGAAGAAGGCGAATAGGGAAAATAAAAGTAAATACAGAACTATAAACATTTTAATAACATGAAAGTAGGAGATAAAGTATTAATTTCGCCAGACCTAACCAGGCTGTCACAATGGATATCTGGTACGGTTATAGAGGTTGAAGACAATCCATTTGTGGGAATTGTGATATCAGCAGAGACTGAGGATAAGGACGTCTATTTTGGTCAAGAAGATTTGTTTAAGCCTCAAACAGAAGAAATATGTTTGCCATAAGTTTTGACATGATTATCTCTGATCTCGAGATATATTACGGAAAGCCGTATAACAGAGCCTATTTTGAAATTAAAGAAATATTAAAGCAGAATGGTTTCAGCTGGATACAGGGTAGCACATATCTCAGCGAAAGTGACGATATGGGGCATGTTGTAAAAGCAATAATGGACTTGTCAAAGATTGAATGGTTCAAAAAGTCAGTAAGGGATATCAGAGGCTATAAAGTAGAGAACTGGTCAAACTTTACTGAAATTGTACGAAACGCATAAAGTATGCGGTGGAAATTTTCCACCGCATACTTACATGATAATATCAAAGGGGACACTATATAATCAAAGATCCTAGGTACGTGACGAACAGAAAATTATAAGGAAAATAAAAGTAAATACAAACCTTTAATATATAATCCGAGTGAACAGATTACATTATATTTTAACTACCTTACTTCTTGTGTTAAGTAGTTGTGTTAAACATACAGAAATATTTTATGAAGCCATTGATTTTAAAAATAGTTATTGGTTGGCTTATGAAGTAGATGGAAAAAAAATTGGAGAAATAGAACCTTTTATATTTTACTTTACAGAGAATAAATACTTAAATATTTTATTACATAATCCTGATAACAATAAATTTGAAACCCAATATACTTTTTTTTACACAGACGTAAAAGACAATAATGCAATCATTGGTGGATATTTTTTATCTTCATATGAATATAAAGAAGCTACATTATATTATAAAAAATTAGATTCTGAAGCTAATGATATAGAATTTAAATTTAGACTATCTCCTTATTCAGAAGAACATATAATAAAAATGAGTAAATTGAAAGAAGAAGCATAATTCATAATCATGGAAACAAAAAAAGCATTTTAGTATGAAAAATAGAGTATTTAATATAAGTTTTTTTGACAATCATTTTAGCTTAGTGCTCTATAATGACATTTGTTCAAGATTTGCATTTAAAGTTTAGAGGCATACCTATAGAT
>NZ_JADYTF010000279.1 GCF_021530995.1 Bacteroides caecigallinarum | reverse complement strand
ACGGAGGATGCGAGCGTTATCCGGATTTATTGGGTTTAAAGGGAGCGTAGACGGGATGTTAAGTCAGCTGTGAAAGTTTGGGGCTCAACCTTAAAATTGCAGTTGAAACTGGCGTTCTTGAGTGCGGTAGAGGCAGGCGGAATTCGTGGTGTAGCGGTGAAATGCTTAGATATCACGAAGAACTCCGATTGCGAAGGCAGCTTGCTGGAGCGTAACTGACGTTGATGCTCGAAAGTGTGGGTATCAAACAGGATTAGATACCCTGGTAGTCCACACGGTAAACGATGAATACTCGCTGTTGGCGATATACGGTCAGCGGCCAAGCGAAAGCATTAAGTATTCCACCTGGGGAGTACGCCGGCAACGGTGAAACTCAAAGGAATTGACGGGGGCCCGCACAAGCGGAGGAACATGTGGTTTAATTCGATGATACGCGAGGAACCTTACCCGGGCTTAAATTATGCATGAATCATTTGGAGACAGATGAGCCGCAAGGCATGTATGAAGGTGCTGCATGGTTGTCGTCAGCTCGTGCCGTGAGGTGTCGGCTTAAGTGCCATAACGAGCGCAACCCTTTCTGCCAGTTACTAACAG
>NZ_JADYTF010000278.1 GCF_021530995.1 Bacteroides caecigallinarum | reverse complement strand
AAGAATGCCTTTCTCGGACTGGAACACCGCTGCCATACACTGATGCAGGTGTTCCGCCAGCACAACGAGGATTATGCAAAACAGGTGGAAGCCGGCATGAAAGCCAAAGCCACGCTTTCAAAATATCTGGTCGTTTACAAGCACCTGCAAGAGTTCCTGAATATCCGATACCATGTGAAGGATATTGCCCTGAAGGAACTTACTCCGGCATTTATCTCCGATTTTGAAATGTTTCTCCGCACGGACAAGCACTGCTGTACCAATACGGTCTGGCTTTATGTGTGTCCGTTACGGACAATGGTGTTCATTGCCATTAACAATGAATGGCTGACACGCGACCCGTTCCGTGAATATGAAATCAAGAAAGAGGAAACGACAAGAGGGTTTCTCACGAAAGAGGAAATCCGTATGCTGATGGACGGCAAACTGAAAAACGCCAAACAGGAGCTTTACCGTGACCTGTATCTGTTCTGTGCGTTCACGGGGTTGTCATTCTCCGATATGCGCAATCTGCGTGAGGAAAATATCCGTACATACTTCGACAACCATGAGTGGATAAACATCAACCGCCAGAAGACGGGCGTGGAATCGAATATCCGCCT
>NZ_JADYTF010000277.1 GCF_021530995.1 Bacteroides caecigallinarum | reverse complement strand
TACGGACAAGCCATTCACTATTACGATGAAAACGAGATTGAAGTAGGCAAGCCTATACAATGTCAAGTAGTTGTAAACCATGTGGTGGAACTGACAGAAGAGGAAAAGCAGGAAGCAAGAAGAAAGGCGGTTGCCCAATATCAGCAGATGGAACTCCAAAAGCTACAGAACCGCAACAAGCCGACAGCGAAAAAAGAAACACAAGTCCAACCCTCATTATTTGATTTTTGATATGAAACCGAGAACACGCATACAGAAAGAGGTAGTCCGTTTGTCAAGCGGACTGCCCGAACTGACAGACAAGCAGAAAGCATACGCTTTTGAACATTGCTTCAAGCATCATGCCTACCGCACAAAAGGCGGAACTATCACTTGTTCGGAATGTGGACACCGCTGGAAAGGCGGACACACTCTTGCGGAAACTATATGTGGCTGTAGCTGTCCCCATTGCGGAAAGGAACTTGAAATACTTGATACCCGAAAGAGAGTTTTCAGGGACAGCGCATATTATGAAATCATTACGACCCGAAAAGGCTATCAAGTGTTGCGCTACTTTATGGTAGGAGCAACA
The DNA here is from genome assembly GCF_021530995.1 of Bacteroides caecigallinarum. Taxonomy (GTDB): domain Bacteria; phylum Bacteroidota; class Bacteroidia; order Bacteroidales; family Bacteroidaceae; genus Phocaeicola; species Phocaeicola faecigallinarum. The sequence continues at coordinate 32 of NZ_JADYTF010000277.1, read as the reverse complement.
TACAAGGTGGGACAGAAGGCAGAGTATTCCAT
>NZ_JADYTF010000276.1 GCF_021530995.1 Bacteroides caecigallinarum | reverse complement strand
TACAAACATGAGCCTCAATTCTTCTTGGCGTGAAATGGAACATCGGTCTTACATCCAGCGTACCTTTGGTAATACGAAACGACCGTTCCACATTCCATAGATTCTGATAGGCTTCATAGACTTTCTCCGGACTTAGATCAGTATTTGTCTTATACCCTTTTAATCCATCCCATATTGCATCTTTCTTTATCTTTTCCTCATCTATGCAGACTGTAATTCCAGAACTGACTGAAAGGAACTTGTTGTAGCCTCGTTTGTTGATGTCCGCCTTCGTCAGTGTTCCCGTAGAAAAACGTTTTCTTAGCCTTTCCACACCTTGTTCTCTATCGAATGCGTTCTTCTTGGCTCTTTCATCAGAATATCCAACAATAAGCCTGTCTCCATCCGGATATTTGATATCATTGAACACCCCACACCGACGCTCTGTTGCAATTATTTCTCCATTATCCGGCCGGACTCCTTCTTTATCCTGGCACCTATTATATACTTATACCCACCATCACGGAGTAGCTTTACATTCTTTGCGCTCATAAGTCCGGAGTCTGCAATTACTACAAAATCATTGCCGAGATTGAATCTTTGAACAAAATCATCTACGATGGGAAGCATTGTATATCCCT
>NZ_JADYTF010000275.1 GCF_021530995.1 Bacteroides caecigallinarum | reverse complement strand
AGCCAACCCAATGTTATCTGAACATTATTGTTGTTTTTCCATTTAAGATTTTGTCCTAATTCTGTAAAATTCATAGAATATCGAACTCCTGCCATTAAACCTATTTTAAATTCGTATGAAGCACCTACACCGACTCCAAAGTTAAAACCTTTACAATCTCCAATATTTATTATAGCATCACCTAAATCTGCAGACTCTGGAGATGATGACATTAAATAAGAAAATTCAGGACCAACTTCTACACTTAGTGCAGATAAAGGATAAACCTTTAACATTACAGGAACCTTAATGTAATTCAATTTAATATTACCTCCTTTACTCTTTATTGTATTGTTTGAATAAAGAATTTCAGGCTGCAGTCCCCATAAACCTGTACCTGGCAGACTACTAGCTGTGCGTTGTCCCCAATGTAAATTGATCAATGCACCTGCTTGAAATCCTGTGCCCATAGAAAATTCCGGATCAAAAGTCATATTATTACTCATATTAGAGAGTGTTACACCTGCCTTGACACCATACTTAATAACTAAAACAGAATTTCTTTTCAATGTTGTTTTCCCTGTTTTTTCTGTTTGGGAATTGCCATACCCTCTGTCAATTTTAACTTGGGCAAACACACTACTTACTGATAAGCAT
>NZ_JADYTF010000027.1 GCF_021530995.1 Bacteroides caecigallinarum | reverse complement strand
ATATTTTGTCCACTAAAATCTAATTTGTTACTTTGTACACACTTCATAAGCTATATCGTTATTGGTTAATATTGTTTTTCTCTTATATACAAAGTTAACTATAATGGTATAGCTTTTTTAGTGCTATCTTATGTTATCCGTCACTTCCGATTTTAAACATAGGAACTTTTTTATTATATATGCAGTTCTTGTATAGCCCCAACAGTCTTATCTGGCTTCTCAGGGAAAGAGACATCATGAAATAAAGTACTCTTGACAATACCCTTCTGTTGTTTGTAGGCAGATTAATATGTCTTAAAAGTTTCTCGTAACATTCTTCCAGCGTATATAGTTTTTCCGAACTGTTGTCGAAACTGATTTTTATTTTACAGTTGTCCTCTTTTATTATTTCTATTATCGTGTGCAGATGGATACGCAGCTCGGGTTTAAGAATCTTCAACAGATACTGGTTTTCCAGATGGTTGACCATGTTAGAGAATTCATTCTTATCCCTTGACGCATACTCACATTCCTTTTTCAGAAAATCACGGTCGAAGCAGTTCCACGACGCCTTTCTCACCAGTTTTCCATAAAGTTCAAGATCTCCTGTCAGAATGGTGATAATCTGTTCCGTAGTAAGATACTTTCTGATTACCTCAAGTATTTCATATCCTTTCTGGAAATTGGTATCGATATCATCAAATGATATCACGAAGCACTTTTTATTCAAGATCCTGAGAGCATAGAACACATATTTATGGAAAATGTCAATCAGACTGTTTGAGGCTTCAGCCTTTTCCATACCCTGCATGGAAATAAACAGTTCGTCATCCCATTCTTTATAGACATTTTCCGTACCTATACCGTCAATAAATGTCAGTCCCTTCAGAAGTTTCTTGTATATTTTCCTGTATTCTTCCGTCAGTTCCCTGTCAGTGTTATTGTTTTTATTCCAGCATACGAATTGGTTGATCTTTTCTTCTACATACTGATGAATCAAAGCGATAATGTTTATGAAAGGGTGCTGCTTACAGTCAATGATAGAAGGATCTATTATTTTCAGACACGCCACATTACTGTATTTCCCGGATATCCTGCTTAATGCGGAAAGAAGGAAAGTTGTTTTCCCTGCCCCCCTGTTGCCGAAAATAGATATGGTATTATGGACTATGTTTCTCGAAATATCATCTTTATTATAGCAAAAAGCATTTTTGTCAAACTTCTCAGCCCTTGTATACAATTCACTGAAATAAGCCAGGATTTTCTTCATTTGCACCTGATGTATCAGATTCTTGTTTTCACATACTACAGCATCGGAAAAATCAGATTCCGACAACAATAATTGTACCTCATTCAAAGTATTCATACGGCAATAAATCTTTTGTAGGTTAATACTATCTCGACTATTTGGGTCTCAGCATACCTTCTTGCTTCAATAAAGCAGAATACCGTTGCAATCAATGATAGAACTAATGTCATTCCATAAAATAGCTTTGAATCGTTACACCAATTAACACACAAAAAGTATATACTTGAAACAGCTCCTAAAATAAACGAGACAAACAATCCTTCATATACAGCTTCCATCATCCAGAATCTGTTTAAGTGTCTTACTGTTTCTTTGGCTTCCTCACAATGTCTTAGTTCCATCCACATTTTGGAATAAATTGTTTTATAACTGCCTCTGTCCTTGGATAAATATATTGTTATCTCGTCATTCTTTTCGTACGGTTTGGAATTAATGAACTTCAAGGCCTTTTTGAATACATCGTTGAAATAATTTTCATTAAAGGCAGACAGTATTTTTATTCTCAGGAATTTCCCTACAGAGAATGACATGAGACCACATATATAAACCAGCGCAATTGAAACGACAACAATCACCCCCGAATTGTAGTTCTTGTAATCTACAGATATAATACTATCTGCCGTAAACAGGATTATTCCATAAGTAAGAAGACCGGAAACGATAAAAGAGAAATCGAAAAAATTCAAAGTTTCCGAAATACGATCAATGATTTTAGAAAAACCTGCGTCCATAGAAATAATATTTAAGTTAATAACTATCCGTTACGGTGTGACATGACAATCAACTTTACAAATATAGGAAATATTTTCATTATTTCGTTATTTTTTTATTTATTCAATCTTTTACAAAGAAAAATTTTATAACTTACTCATCTCCAGACTCAGATTTTTACTCCACAGTCACGGATTTTGCCAGATTTCTTGGCTTGTCCACGTCCAGCCCCTTGTTGGCTGCAATATGATAAGCCAGCAACTGCAGCGGAACCGATGTGACCAGACTCTCCAGACATTCCATGGTTTCCGGCACCTCAATGCTGTAGTCAGCCATTTCCTTTATCACCGTGTCTCCTTCAGTTATCACGGCAAGAATCTTTCCCCCGCGCGCCTTTATTTCCTGAATATTGCTCACCACCTTCTCGTACAGAGGAGACTTGGTGGCTATCACCACTACAGGCATATTCATGTCTATCAACGCTATCGGCCCGTGCTTCATCTCCGCGGCAGGATAACCCTCTGCATGGATATACGAAATCTCCTTCAGCTTCAGGGCACCCTCCAGAGCAACCGGGAAGGCATATCCACGTCCCAAATATATAAAGTTGTGTGCGTATGTAAACACCTTAGCCATATTGTTGATATAGTCATCCTGTTTCAGCACTTCCCTTATCTTGTCAGGTACCGAAACCAGTTCTTCTATCGTCTCCTTCATTTGCTCCCCGCTAATCTTCCCCTGTACTTGGGCTAGTGCAAGTGCAAACATTGCCAGCACCGTAACCTGTCCTGTAAAGGCCTTTGTGGAAGCCACACCAATTTCCGGACCTACATGAATATACGAACCAGTATCTGTAGCCCTGGCAATGGACGACCCTACCACATTACATATACCGTAAATGAAAGCCCCCCTCTCTCTTGCCAGTTCTATGGCGGCAAGCGTGTCGGCAGTCTCTCCACTCTGCGAGATGGCTATCACCACATCATCCTTTCCTACGACAGGGTTCCTGTATCTGAACTCCGAGGCATATTCCACCTCCACAGGAATCCTGCAGAAACTCTCTATCAGCTGTTTTCCTATAAGACCCGCATGCCATGATGTTCCGCATGCCACAATAATAAACCTCTTCGCCCTCATCAGCACATCCTTATAGTTATTCACCGCCGAGATTACTATCCTGTTCATATCAGCCATGACCCTTCCGCGCATACAGTCTGCCAGGCATTCAGGCTGGTCATAAATCTCCTTTATCATAAAGTGTGGGAAACCACCTTTCTGCAATTGTCCTATGTTCAGAGCCACGGTCTGCGCCTCATGACAGCATTCCACGTTTTCCAGGTTCATAATTCTGTACGAACCGTCCTTATACAGGGCAGCCACTTCCTCGTCGTCCGGATAAACCATTCTGTTGGTATGTTCTATTATCGGAGTGGCGTCCGATGCCAGATACAGACCGTCGTCGGCAAGGCCTATCACCAGCGGGCTGCTCTTTCTGGCTGCCACAATCATCTCCGGATTCTCCCTGTCCATTACGGCTATGGCGTATGCGCCTACCACCTCTTTCAGGGCAAGCTGCACGGCGGTGACAAGATTGTAATTACCTTTTTTCTGTATATAGTCTATCAGCTGCACCAGCACCTCAGTGTCTGTATCACTGGCAAACGCATAACCTTCTGCCGTAAGCTTTTCCTTCAGCACCGCATAGTTTTCTATTATACCGTTATGCACCAGAGCCAGACGTCCGCCCATCGAACAGTGCGGGTGCGAATTCTCTTTGTTCGGTTCCCCGTGTGTAGCCCATCTTGTATGTGCTATGCCTGCACATCCGGCAACATCGCATCCTGCAACGGCAGCTTCCAGCTGCTTCACCTTTCCAGCTGATTTATAAACATTGATTATATTCTTTGCTGGCATAAGAGCCACCCCCGCGCTGTCATATCCCCTGTATTCCAGTCTTTTCAGACCTTCAATAAGAATAGGGTAGGCCTGTTTCCTCCCTATATAACCTACTATCCCACACATAATTCCTTTATTCTGTTTTTCAGTTCATTACCCAGTTCTGTTTTCACTCTGATATGTTCAAGTACCGCCTTAACGAAAGTATTATTGTCAAAATCCCCTCTCACCTGTTCGAAATCCTGTATCTTTTCCTCTTTAGTGCCGTCGGCGCCGAACCCTGTCATTGCAGAAAGCGAAAATTCCTTCTTTGCGTCTTCATAGACTAACCTGTCCAGACTCACTACAGCATTCTGCCATTTGTCCACTATCATTCTCACGTCGTCGGCAGTTATGCTGTCAGCTTCCAGTCCGTAAGTCTCCAGAATCTTTCCGTACGCCCAAGTCCATTCGTATGTATAGTAGTTCGCATGGATTTCCGTCAGCCTTTCATCAATCATTTCAGCAGAGTCCAGCCTTCCTTCCACTATGTCGTCTATCATTCTGTTCACCTCACTCTTTGGCGCTATAAGTCCCTGCAGGTCAACCCATTCACCTTCACCTGTTCCGGTGTCCGGCTTCAGTCTCTCCCTTATCTCCTCATTGCTGCCGAACACTGTTCCCTCCAGTCTCTTTATTATTGAGTTCCCCAGGAACTTATGGATACCCATTTCGTAGAAATCCAGTCCCTTATACAGCGATGAGTTTCTGATTTTCGCGCTTTGGTATGAGAATGTGTCCGAAGTTTCACCCGACACCCTTGTCAGGTTGTTCAGTATTTCCCTTGCCCTCATCATCTTCTGTATGGTGAAAGGACTCAGCAGGTTATAGTTCACCTTGTCAGTCTTCACCACATCCTTTCTGTTGTCACGTTTCGGCCATTTCTGTGCGTCACGTATTGTGCCCACACTTTTCAGGTTCACCCCCGGAATAAGATAAGTGGAGTTGTTGTTTTCTATCAGATACGAGAACGGCAGGTCCGACGTGTCAGGATGTGCAGAGTGTCTGCCCATAACCAGCGAGAAAGCACCTATTTTTGCCGGCCACAGAATATATGAATCCGATGCCGTCTTTGCACCCCTTTCCATTATACCCTGATGGATAGGTCCCAGCTTGTACATGTGGTTACTCTGGTTCGATCCCGATCCTGCATTCATAAACGAGAACATACCCGCTATCAGCAGAGTCGATTTATGATGAGTCACGGTGAACGGTCCCGCGAATATGGCGCAAGCCTCCCCGTTCTCTTCCTGGCAGTTGCAGAAGAACAGCGAGTCCGAAGCAGAATAGTTATGTCCCATGCGGCACGCCTGTCCCACAAAACATCTTGACAGCATCGTTCCGTCGCCTATGTTGGCTCCGCTCGATATGATAAAGTCATTGCAGATCACTCCGTCGCCTATATACACAGGGTCGTACACATTACTGTTTATGCTTCCGTTCTTCAGTTTCCCTGCACCTTCAATCTTCGCATAGCTTCCTATCCTTACATTCTTAATATATCCCGTATTCACTATTATAGTGTCATTCCCAATATATCCCGTATCGGAAGCACATTCATCGCAATATCTCATCGCTATCTCCTTCAGTCTTTGCGACAGCATGGGTCTGTGTCTGTACATTGCGCTGATGTAAGCCTCGTGTGCAGAGAGCTTGTCGTGAATAATCACCTCCCTGCCTCCGGTTTCGTTCAGTACCGAAACCTCTGTACCGTTGCCGAAGGCGGTCTTTCCTTCCACCACTATGCAGTCCACATTGTCAATAAACACCCCGTCGTCTATCACATAGTTCGCTATATAGTTCTTCACATTCTCTATACAGCACCCGTTACCTATTACTACATTGTGGAGCACCACATTCTTCAATCCCGAATGTTTGCTTATTCCTCCCGCCAGTGTAAATACCTTGTCGAAATGGCCGATTCTCACATTCCCCGAGAATTCCACATTGCGGACATATCTGATATCAAAATCATCGGACACCATAACCGTATCCCAATTTTCCGCATAGCAGTTTCTGGCATGCAATAATTCTATTTCCTTGCATGTCAGGTTACGATAATTCCTGTTTTCCATTCTATAAAATTTATATTCACTTATTTGTATTTGTATCTCTTGAATTTCAGAACTTCTTGAGTTCCAGCCTTGCATACCCTGATTCCAGCGTCATGGTCTTGCCATCGCAATGAACGATGCGGAACTTTGTTTCCTCCTGCGAGTCTATACCATAATGACGAAGCTTCTCTATCGGAGCATCCACACCGTTATCCCCAGTACCGGCACGCACCTTGAAGTCTCTCAGCACCAGAGTGTTTTCATCATCCTCATATCCCGTGCGGCAGATATAAGTGCCGAATCCGTTGCCGCCCTTGTCAGTCACTTCAGTCACCTGTCGCGTGATGCTGTAATACAGGCGTTTGCACTCCACAGTCTCGTCCGTGGACAATACTGTGAATCTCTCCAGTCTCCAGAACCCCTCCACATCACTCCTGATAGGAGCCTTCTCGCAGGAGATAAGCTGAAGACATAAGAACAAAAGGACATATTTTAACCTAATCAGATTCTTCATTATCAACTATTAATTTTTAATTTTTAATTGCACCCCGATTGTTCCCCCCACAGAGTTCCCAATCACACTTCCCTTATCAACTCCAATTGCCGCTTTGAATCCCCAGCTTTTCAGTCGGGCAGGAGAGTACCTCACCTCCGCCATACCGTTGAACTGACGCTTCACCTCGTCGAAAGGATTTCCGTATGTACCCCAATGGCGCGCAAACGAAGCCAGAACCCTCCAGCTCCATTCTTCTGTAGGTTCACCCTGCAGACCTATGTGCTGGGCCTTCATGCGGTTGCTTCGGAACGATATGCTGTGGTCTCTGTTGTATGCCGGTCCGGCCAATAGGGGAGCACCCATAGCTTGACCATAGTACTGCCAGGCGTTATATATACCATGATTGAAATATGAATCACCACAGCTCCACTGCAGGTCAGTGAACGAACCCGCAAAACCGTCGTAAAGCACAGGACCCGACTGATCCTTTGTCGATATGCCTTCCCAAAGCACACGGCTCACCCATCTGTTCCGTGGCAGAGTAATATCTATACCCAGCTGTCCGTCCTTCCATCGTCCGTACTGCCAGAACATCTGCGAATGATCTTCAAAATAATGATCCAGATACACTCTGAACTTCCAGTCTCCGAGATAATAATTCAGAGCGAAATTCCAGCTTCCCAGCATATTGCCTTCCACATTCACCTGCTCACCCCAGGGAGTATCACTGCCACCCCCGGACGGGAAGAAAGCGTTAATATAGTTACGGAATCCGTCCGGCATATCCAGAACCAGCTCACTGCTGCCGTCCGCAAGTTTCTTCATCTTGTCCCCGGCAAACTGAGTAGCCATGTGTAAGCCAAATTCAAATTCCACAGGCAGCTTCTCCCTGTTACCAATCCTAAACAGAATCGCCTTGCTATGATACATCACATCCCTGGCGTATGTCATTCCCGCACCTGCGAAACCTTCCTGCCATTTCCCGTCCAGGAAAGCCCCGTAAGCCACATGCCCCTTCAGAGCCAGCCAGTGCCCCGTGAAAGGCAGACTGTAGAACTCGCGGATCTCACCACGTATCTGCGGAATCGGACGCGTATTGTTTCCCTCCGTCATCCATCCCGAAGTCAGTTCCGCATTCTTCTCCAGAGGAGAGGAGATACGTTCCTTGCTTCCTATACTCAGGTTCAGCACCTTCCATGACACATCCACATACGCCTGCTGCACCCAGAATTTCGACGTCATTCCCGCGCCGCCTGCGATATCCAGCCCCGCACCCAGCTTCCAACCGTGTCTGAGAGTTCTGTTCCAGTCAGCCCCCGCACGCAGATAGAAACTGTTCGGTTCCGCGCTTCCCATACCATATTTGTTGGCAGAAAGCCAAAAGGGGGCATAGTCGCCCCCCGAAAATGTTGCCTCCGTCTCCACCCGTGCCGAAATGCTGTCATTAGCAGCATATCCGCATACCGGAAGCAGAGAGAGTATTATTGAATATAATTTCATTCTTTAATTGTTAGTTTTTAGTTAGCTTTGCTGACCGTTGGTTGTTTGTGCTTTGTGTTTCGCAATTCTCTTATTGAACCATATATTCAGTCCTACCCAAACAACGATATCAATAATGAACACCAATGTGTTGTCCATATACTTCACCGCCACCAGCGAGAATATACAGAATGCCGCCGACATCAGCTGTATGGTTATCAAGGCTGTACGTGGGGTGAATCCCATATCCAGAAACTTATGATGTATATGCGTCTTGTCCGGCAGGAACGGCGACTTTCCGTTTCGTATACGCCTTAGGAACACCCTCACCACATCCAGACAAGGCACCAGCAGTACTGTAAAAGCCACCACCACAGGCGCTCCGTATGCCTGCATATCCTCACCAGGAATATACATACAATACTTCACTACAAAGAAACTGATGATATATCCCAGCGTAAGGCTACCCGTATCACCCATAAATATCTTGCGTCCCCTGTCGGCATTGCCAAATACATTATATGCAAAGAACGGAATGATCACTCCCACACATATAAAAGCCAGAATCGCGAAATTCCACAATCCATAATGAATGAAGATTCCTCCGAAAATGGCAAGAGCCACCATACTCAGTCCCGAAGCCAGACCGTCTATACCGTCTATCAGGTTTATGGCATTCGTTATGAACACCACCAGCACTACTGTGAACGGCATACCTATCCATGCCGGGATCTCATTGATGCCGAACACCCCGTAGAAATTGTTTATGTAAAGACCTACGATAGGGAAGAATGCCGCAGAAATAATCTGTACCAGGAATTTCTTACTGTATCTCACCCCCACAAGGTCATCACCAATACCTACTATATACAGCAAAGTCAGTCCTGCCACCAGAAACAGGAATTCGCATGCCATCTTATAAGTGAATACCTCATAATGAATCTCGTTCATCATTACCCTGAAAGCAGTAACTAAGGTAAGAGTAAACACAATAACAGGAAAGAAAGTCACACCCCCCAGTCGCGGTATAGGGCGGTTGTGCACCTTTCGTGCATCCGGAACATCAAACAGTCTTTTTCTGAACGAGATAATCAGAATTTTCGGGATAATGATTCTCCCCATAATTATAGCCACCATAAAAGCTATAATAAGAATGTAAACATTTGCCATAATAAAAACTTTTAATTCACTTGTTTTTCATCTTGCTTTAAGCAATCGGTGGCAAAATTACCACTTTTCACTCATTAAGACAAATATTCAGTGTCCAAAATAGCCTCTCAAGTAAAAAAATGATAAGAATCGCGTTCCGTTTTTATAATAAATGTAAATTTTTGCCATTCACTGCACGCTCCCGGCGATTTTTTTATTGTCTATACTATTTTTTTAAACCCATCTCCCTGTCAATCTCTTCCACTTCGCGGTACAGCAATTTCACCAATTGGCGGAAATACAAGTAATGACTCATCACCAGACTGCCTTCATCGTAACGCAGTCGTACCACAGCAGTGAACATCAGGATATACTGACTCATCCTGATCAAAGAAAATTTTTTTGCCCATGATTTTTTTAATAATTGTTTGTTAATAGAATAAATATGCGGTTTAAAGTTTCATTTGCATGCTTAAAAACCGTAATAAGTGACGAAATTAAATATTTTATGGTAAATTAATATCAGATAACAATGTTAAATTCTGAAATTTCTATCAAAAACACATGGTCTAGAACGTGCATAAAGCCTTAAAGGAGGACAAAAAAGTCGTGATTTTAACATAATTGTTTATAAAATTGAACAATCTTACCTTTGCCCCCGACAAACTTTTTTACTAATCATTTTAAAACCGAGATTATGAAGATAACAGTTTTCTCCAGCCTCACAAAAAAAGAGGCAGAAAGCGTAATCGACGCCGCCGAATGGATTCGATACATCCGCGACGGCAAGTTCAAACCCACAGTGGACCAGGTGCGCTCCATGATAAAGCTTGGCGACAAGGACAAGGCGCGCGACTGGAAAATGAAGCTCCCCGCAGCGGTATGGGCAGGCGAGTGCCGCAAGGGACGCTTCTTCAAGCACACCACCAACCGCACGGGCTATGCCATCTTCGACTTCGACGACCTGCGCGATGACCAGCTCCAAGCCGCACGCCAGCTCCTCGAGGTCTTCCAGTGGATAGTGGCAGTCCACGTCACAGCATCGGGCCGCGGACTGCGTGTGGTGGCAAACATCGGCATCGTCCACATCGACGTCTACCGCCAGGCCTACGAGCAGGTGGCAGAGCGTCTGCACGAAATCACCGGTCTGGACCTCGACATGGCATGCAAGGACTTCGCCCGCGCCAGCCTTGCTTCCTACGACCCCGATGCCTACTACAACCCCAGTGCCACTGTCTATCCCTACGGCGAGGAACACAACCCCCTAAACTATGTCCCTGCCACAGGTCCCGACACCTCCGAGGACTTCCGCTATCTCAGCAACCCCGTCACCCAGGCACTTAACCAGGGCTACCGGTCAGAAGATGCCCCCGACGTGGACGCCGTCATCAACCGTTTCTTCTACACCCATCCCTACGTTCAGGGCAGCCGCACACGCACCATGCTCTCCCTCGGACTGTACCTTCGTCGGCATGGAGTGCAGTCATGGCAGCTGGGGCAGGCCATCTACACGGCATGTGCCCGTGGAGTGGAGTCGGGCATCACCCGGAAGGAGATAGAACGCGCCATCCGGTGGGGTTACGAGCATGGCGAGGAAGGCGGAAAAAGTCCGACGAATTGGGGACAAGGGGGACAAATCTCTAATATGTTCCCTTTTCACACCGTGAAAACAGAGGAAAATCCTGATAGCGAGGAGATTGCGGAAAACGAAAAAGAAGAGGAAGAGGTAATTGAGGAACAATGTCCCCAATTCGCCGACGACATCTACGAGCATCTCCCCGAGGAGATAAAGAAACTCCTCGTAGTGGCAAAGGACAACAAGGAAAGAGACATCATCCTCCTGGGTATACTCACCGTCTCGAGCACATTGTTTCCTGCCCTCCGAACCATCTATGGCAACAGGAAATACTCTGCCCACATCTACACATTCATTGTGGCAGGAGCCGGAGCGGGTAAAGGCGGGGCAATGAACGGCGTAATCCTTGCCAAGAAGACCGACCGTGAGTTCGAACGAATATACAAAGCCGCTAAGAAAGAATATGAGAAGAAGTGTGTGGAATGGGACATGGAACTTAAACTGGCTCTGAAGGAACGCAGAAAACCCGATATGGATCTGAAGCCCGAAGAGCCTGTACACCAGACGGTCATCACAACTCCCAACTCATCGAAGAGCCAGATGATAATCAATGTCAGGAACGCTGGCGAAGACGGGCTGGTGATAGTGTCGTCCGAGGGTGATGTCCTGGTGGTGACCCTCCATGCCGACTATGGCGGTCAGGCGGCAGAGCTGCGTATGTTCTTCCATCACGAGGAGGTACGCCAGCACTTCAAGATTGACAAGGAACAGATAGTCATACCCCATCCTCATGTGGCAATGCTCCTCACCGGAACACCCGAACAGGTAGTATCTCTCATCCAGAGCACCGAGAACGGACTCTTCAGCCGTTTCCTCTTCTATCTGATGAATGACGAATCCGTATGGAAATCGCAGTCACCCCTCAAGGGAAATGGCGGAATAGACCTGGAGGAACTTTACGGAGAGTTAGGCGAGAAGCTGAAAGTCAATTTCTTCAACACCAGCGGAAAGGAGATAATGATAAACTTCACTGCCGGACAGTGGGATACACTGGACAGTGTGTTCGAGGCCGAGCTTGGCATAGTGTCAGCCGAGGGGGAGAAAAACGCCGATGCCGTGGTTAAGCGATACGGACTCATCACCATGCGCATAGCCATGACCCTTAGCGGCTACAGGATAATGGAGGCAGGATGGCAGGTCGCGGACTACACCTGTCAGGACGAAGATTTCTACACGGCACTCCAAATAGTCCTCACATGCATGAAGCATGCCAACCATGTTTCCACCATGATGAAAAAGCAGGAAAAAAGAGGGAGAGTGTCCAATTTCTATAAGCTTCTTCCCATTCTCAAGAAGATGCCTGATACCTTCCGTTATAAAGATTTCCGTGTAGAGGTAGAAAAAGCAGGTTTGTACCCTAATGCCGCAAAGCGCGCTTTAAAGAAATATGTCGCAACAGGCTTATTATCAAAGGATAACAACATTTATAAGAAGACGAAGACGCTGAAAAAAAGGAACATATAGAGTGTCTGTCCCCAATGTCCCCAAATCCTGGTTTTCAAGCACTGTAAAACCCGAAATTAAATGTGGGCAAATTCCACCTTAAACGTGGGCAAGTTTTACCTAAAACGTGCCCACGTTTTTTTACAGAATTGAGGAAGGAAAAAATCCGACAAGGGCGGTCAAACCGCCAATATACCTTCCGTATCATTTGAATACCTCCCCGTTTTTTAGTATCTTTACGTAAAATAAAAGACAAAAAGGTATGAAAAATCTACAGACAGGACAGACACAGCAGCCGGAGCAGGCATTCAGGCTCAAGACCTATAAGAAGAACGAACTGGCGATGATGTATTTCCCCGATGTGACAAAGGACGCGGCATCGAGGAACTTCCGGCGCTGGATAAGGCAATGCCCGCCTATGATGAAAGAGCTTGAGGCTATGGGCTACGACAAGAACCGCCAGTATCTGCTCAAGGCGGAGGTGGAGGTGATAGTAAAGCATCTGGGGGAACCGTACTAATGGTTCCCGCCGGGTGCTTTTCTTTTTATAAGAAAGTGTAACAAAACTGCCGAAAACATATCATTCCTGACACGGGAGGACAAAGAGGAACTCTGCAAATCCGGACCGTGGTACCTTTGTAGTGTAATCAGAAAGGGATCCCAAAGTTTCGGATTGCAGAGTTTGTTTTTTGTTTAATCATTAACCATTTAAAAAAAGAAAGGAAAGAATTTTCAATCAGTATTTCCATTCCGTCACTCGACCGTTTCCTAAGCTCGCCTGCAAAGGTAGTACAGACCGTATTTGAAAGTTGAAAGGTCGGGCGACAAGTCGTTTCGGGCAGAATCTGCCTCCTGCGGAGAGTATTCATCCCGAAAACCTTTCACCTTTCAATCCCTGTACTTAACAATGCAGACGGCAACGGAAACAATCGACCGACGGAAAAGTAATTAACAGAAAAGAACAGCGTATAAACAGGCTCTACAATTGATAACCCGATTTGTACGCTGTTCCTGCTTCTATATATGGAGAGATGTTTTTTAGGAATCATCAAAATTGGGCAGACGAGAAACTGCACTCCCTCCAGAGCTATCCATTTATTTCCTATATTTTTATATCTAATTGTTTTTCAGTATATTTGCCAACGAATAAGAAACGGAAGTATTGGTATTATTTACATCTGATTATCTATATTTATCGTACAAACGTCAGTAATCCGTCAGTAAAATAGAGTAGATAATTTATTGGTAATCTGAATACTATAGTCCAATATCTTTTTAGCAGAATAAAATGTCAGTAATTTGTGTCGCTTATGAAGTATGCTTCATTTAAAATGTGGATAGCCGATAAATATCACTATAAAGAAGGATATGCTATTTGGTTGGTTGTTCACAAGAATAACAAACGAAAGGTGATGGCGTTAGGCATTTATGCAGAACCACATCAATGGAATGACAAACTTGAAATGTTTGTCACAGATAAGCGTGTCCCCAAATTACATCCAGACCGAATATACCTCAATGAATGGTTAACGCAAAAGAAATCGGAGATACTTCGCATTATAGCAGATTTTGATGCTAATAAAATTGATTGGACACTAAATCAATTCGAACAAGAATTTTTTCACTACTCAAACAAAGGAAATGTAAAGGAATTCTTTGAAAATCTAATTCAAACTTATAAAGATACCAATCATATTGGCAATGCCAATTGCTATAGCAGAACACTTCACGTATTAGAACTCTTTGATGAGAAACTGCCTGAACGTGTTTTCCCTGAAATAGATATTAAATATGTAAAATCTTTTGATGTGTTTTTACAAAAACGTGAATGTAAAGGGAATACTCGGAAGTTCTATTTTAAGACTTTGCGTGCAGTATTGAATAAAGCTATCCAAGATGGTGAAGCGTCAGAAACAACTTACCCATTTGGCAAAGGCGGTTTTAGCATTTCATCATTGGAAGAAGAAACGACCAAACGCTATTTACCACATGACTCTATGTTGAAACTAAAAACTACAGTCATGGACAATAACGTACTTGAAAGAACAAGAAAATTGTTCCTTTTTTCGTATTACTGCTATGGCATATCGTTTATAGATGCAGCATTGCTAACTAAAAAGAATATTATCCGTTATAACGGTGGGAATTATATTGTCTATAAACGGAATAAAACAAAAGAAGCTAAGAAAGTCAAACCTATTCAGATTAAGATAACCCCTGAAATCCAAGAGTTAATGGATTGGTTTTCCGCCAATACATTGTTAGTAGAAGATTACTTGCTGCCAATAGTTTCTATTGCAGGATATAAAGGAGAGCAACTTTATAATCATATTCGTAGCCGTTTTGGACGCAATAACAAGAATTTGAGTAACTTAGCGAAAGCTTTGGAGATTACAGACATGAAGTTGACAAGCTACGTAAGCCGCCATACAATGGCAATGACTTTGCAGGACAATCAAGTACCGAGAGAAGTTATCTCACAGATATTAGGGCACAGCGATTTGGCAACGACCAATACTTACTTGGATAGTTTTGCCAGTAGTGTAATAGACGAAGCGGTAAAAGTATTATAAACGAAACAGTATGTTACCAACAAATAAAATAAAGGACTTGCTTTCGCATGGCGAGAATAAGCGAGTAGAATTCAAAAAATGTACGGATAAGGTTTCGGCATCTGTGTATGAAACCGTATGCTCTTTCTTGAATGCAGAGGGAGGATATATCTTTTTAGGAGTAGATGATGATGGCACAATATTGGGAATTAACCCTAAATGTGTAACAGATATGACCAAAAGCATTATCAATACGCTGAATAATCCTGAACAATTTCTCCCTCCAATGCCAATCACACCGGAACAGGCGGAGATAGACGATAAAATTATCTTGTATTTGAATGTACCTGAAAGTGAACAAGTGCATAGATACAAGAATCGTTTCTTCGACCGTTGGGGTGATGCGGACAATGATGTGTCAAAACATACCTATTTGGTTAAGAATATGTTCATGCGAAAAGAAAAGGAATCTTCCGAAAACGAAGTGTTTCCCGATGTGACCTTGGAAGATATGGACGAAGAATCGTTCAAAATTATGCGTAGCCACATTTCTATTCATAACTCCAATCATCCGTGGTTGAGTATGACAAATGAAAAATTCCTGAAAAGTCTGTTTTGGGGTAGGCAACGAGGTACAAACAAGGAAGGATATAAGTTGGCTGCTATTCTCTTATTTGGCAAGGAACAGACTATTCTGAACTGTTGTCCGTGGCATCGTACGGATGCCATTTACCGCAGTATGTCTTACGAGCGTTTCTTGCATCCGCTCCCTACCGACCCTGATATTCGTTACAATGACCGGGATATGATATGTGCAAACTTGATTCAGTCATATATCCGTTTACTGAATTTTGTGCAGCGCAATATGCCAGACAAATTCCGTTTGGCAGACAACGGTATAGACCGTTTGGATTTACGGGTAATGATATTCAGAGAAGTGATTTCGAATACACTTCTGCACCGTGAGTATATCAGTTCATATACCAATAAGTTTCTCATATTCCGCGACCGGGTTATAACGGAGAATTGGACGAAACCTTTCCAAACAGGGGATATAGATATAAATGATTGGCGCACCCGTACAAAGAATCCGCTAATAACAAAGGTGTTCCGTGAGATGAAATGGGCTGAAGAACTTGGATCGGGACAGAAAAATATTCGGAAATATGCTCCGTTGTATTTTGAAAACTCTGAAATAGAGATACATAGTGGAGAGGAGTTTATCTTTTCAATTACCTATCGTGACCCTAAAGAGTTTGAGCTTGCAGAAAATATGCCGACAAGTCGGGAGCAAGTCGGCACTAAGTCAGCACTAAGTTGGCATCAAGTCGGCACTAAGTTGGCACTAAGTCAAAAGGAAATAAGAACTATTTTGGAAATGTGTTTGTACGAAAACACTTTAACACAAATTATTGCTTCGCTCAATTTTAGCGATAGAACGAAATTTAAGAGAAAATATATAAACCCTTTGATTTCGGAAGAACTACTGGCAATGACTGTTCCTGACAAGCCCAATAGCCGTTTTCAGAAATATTATACTACAGAAAAAGGAAAATCATTACTACTATGCCAAGACGAAAGCAATTGACATTCAAAATCAAAGACCTGAGATGTGCCCAGTATCTGATTGCGGAGTTGTCCCAACTCCCTCAGCTGGCAAACTTTGATATGACTTCTATTGAGATAAGTATTAAGGAAAACAAACCTGCCCCTAAAATCATAAAGAAGGACATAGATGTACTGATAGACCGCTTGCAACGTGGATTCTCCGCAAACAAACATACTCTTACCCAACTGAACGGAAGATATTTGGTGACAAATACTCATTTAGCCAAATGGATGAGAACCACACCCGCATCTGTAAACAAATGGATAAAAGACGGATTAATAAAACCCTGCCAAGACCCGCATGTATGCTTTGATTATTTTAATGTGGATGAAGTAACGGAGCAATTGCGCAAGCAAAAACAATAAAATCACATTTCAATTTATCATCTATATCAAAAGTGCCATTTGATGCCATTCTGAGGACAGACGCTTCCAAACCTCTGAATGGCATTATTTGTATGTCTTCTTGTGGCAGCTAATGTCTTCTTTTGTCTTTGTTAATGCAGATATTTATTCGTTTTATAAGCTCTTCTTTTTGTTTTTCCTTTGCATCATCAACGTTGAGATAGCTGTGACGACAGCTTATTGTCTAACCCCTAAAATGTTTGATTATGGCAAATATTATTGTCGCAACAGAGGAGCAAATTCAAGAAGCTGTATTCAATGCGGTTTCAAAATTCTTTTCAGGAAATCAACAGGCTATGTTCAGTTCTGATTTGCCTGATACACTAAGTATGCCCAATGCGCTGAAAGTATTGGAAGATAACGGATTCCCGACTTCAAAGGCAAAATTGTACAAAATGACTTCGCAAGAACAAATACCTTTTATGAAGTATGGAAACAAACTTGTCTTTTCCCGCAAAGCTCTTATTGAGTGGGCACACCAGCAACTGGTTTCAAGCAGTAATGAAAATTGCGATTCGGCAATCAGCATTCAGAAATGTTTCAAACGTAAACGCTAAAACTATGAGTACAAAAGAAGCATTCAAAAATGAAAGTCCGTTTGTGCGGGTAGGAACAACACTTTACAAGATAGTGAACCAGCCCCGACTAAACGGGGGACATATCAAGAAACGCATCGTATGGAACAACGAAACACTTCGTCAAGATTATGGCAAGGATTATTTAGCGAGTGTTCCCAAATACGACGGTTTCTGTACCGTCCCTGACCATGTAAACTATTGCCACGTGATAGATAATTTTCTGAATCTGTACGAGCCGATAGGACACGAACCAAAAGAAGGAGATTTCTCCCACATTCAGGTTTTAGTGCGCCACATCTTCGGTGAACAGTATGAGCTGGGAATGGATTATCTGCAACTTCTTTACTTGCAACCTGTACAGAAACTGCCGATTCTATTATTGGTATCGGAAGAACGCAATACGGGAAAGAGTACGTTTTTGAACTTCCTGAAAGCTATGTTCCGCAATAATGTAACCTTTAACACGAATGAAGATTTTCGTAGCCAGTTCAATGCAGACTGGGCAGGAAAGCTTATCATTGTGGTAGATGAAGTATTACTGAACCGCAGGGAAGATTCAGAGCGATTGAAGAATCTCAGTACCACATTGTCCTACAAAGTAGAAGCTAAGGGTAAAGACCGTGACGAGATAGCTTTCTTTGCCAAGTTCGTACTTTGTTCCAATAATGAAAATCTACCTGTTATCATTGACCCGGGCGAAACACGTTATTGGGTACGGAAGATTCATCGCCTTGAAAGTGACGATACGAATTTCCTGCAAAAATTGACTTCGGAAATTCCTGCTTTTCTTTACTTCCTTCAGCATAGGGAACTGACAACCCGACAGGAAAGCCGTATGTGGTTTTCTCCGAAGTTAACCGAGACTGCGGCTTTGTTGAGAATCATCCGGTGCAACCGTGGCAAACACGAAGTGGAGGTCATGGAACTGATAAGGGAAATAATGGACAACGTGGGAACTGACAGATTTTCTTTTTGTTTGAATGACCTGCTTAACCTGTTGAATCTTTCGGGAGTGAAAATCGAAAAGCATCACTTGCGCAGAATCATTGCAGAAAGTTGGAAATTGACACCTGCCCCCAATGGACTGACTTATACCACCTATCAGTTTGATTATAATAAGGAATGCAGGTTTGCTCCAGTCAGGAGGGTGGGACGCTTTTACACCGTCAGTAGAACATTGCTGGACAAACTTTGATTATTTTGTTGAATTGTTGAAATAAGCAAGTAACTTATTGATGCTTAGCTTACAATTATTTCAACAAAGGCTCAACATTCAAAATATGCTGTTGAAAAGAAAAAATAATTGTTTCTCTTTTCGTTGGCATTTGTTGAGTTGCTGTTGAAAGGTACATCTTTGTGTTTCAACTTAATACAAGATGCGTTCAACAATTCAACAGTTTTTACTAACAATTAAATCCGTACAGAAAATGACAATTGAAGAAGCAAAGAATATAAGGCTGACAGACTATCTGCACAGTTTGGGTTATGCTCCTGTCAAACAGCAGGGGGCAAACCTTTGGTACAAATCACCGTTTCGGGAAGAAAACGAAGCATCATTCAAAGTGAATGCCGAAATCAATAAGTGGTATGACTTTGGACTGGGTAAGGGAGGCAATATCATCGCACTGGCTTCGGAACTTTACTGTTCCGTCCATGTGCCGTACCTGCTGCAACGGATTGCAGAGCAGACACCGCACATCAGACCCGTGTCTTTCTCTTTTCGGGAGCAATCCTCTACTGCACCTAACTTTCAACGTATGGAAATAAAGGAGCTCACTTCTCCTGCTCTGCTCTTCTATTTGCAAGAGCGGAGAATAAATTTGGAACTTGCGAAAAGAGAATGTTGTGAGGTACACTTCGAGAACAACGGCAAGCGTTATTTTGTCATCGGCTTTCAAAATATGGCTGACGGTTACGAGATACGCAACCGATACTTTAAAGGCTGTATCGCGCCGAAGGATATTACCCATATTAGGCATGAAAGCAGAAGAAATGATACCTGTTTCGTATTCGAGGGATTCATGGACTATCTCTCGTTCCTGACCATAAGAATAGAGAAATGTCCCAATATGCCGTGTTTGGACAGGCAAGACTATATCATACTGAACTCGGTTTCCAATCTTTCCAAGGCGATTGACGAGTTAGCCGTCTATGAGCGCATTCATTGTTTTTTCGACAATGATCGTGCCGGAATGGAAGCCTGCCGAAAACTGACAAACGAGTACTCCTATCGTGTCCGTGACGCTTCACACACCTATAAGGATTGCAAGGACTTGAACGAGTATCTTATCAAGCAACGTCCTATACAGGAAAAGAAAAATGTACAAGTTGCACCGCCTAAGAAGTCAAAAGGGCGGAGTTTATAATATCCACATGTATTATCGCTGTACTGGCGGAAGCCGTATTGTCTAATGGAGCAAGGTTATGGAAATGTATACATTTCCGACCTTGCTTTGCCGGAAGCAAAGACAGTCCGCTCCCGTTGGTCGCAATTAAAAGGAAATTTCAAAATGAAAAAAGATAAACAACAACCACGACCGACCAAGCGTAACAAGGTGCGTGTGGTCAGCGCAAGATTTACAGATATTGAATACCAAGCGGTAGAGAAACGCAGGAAAGATGCAGGCGTTTCCCTCAGTAGGTTTGTACATTCCGTATTGCTTACGGGGAAAGTTGTACAGCGTATCAGCAAGGCGGATGCAGACGTACTCCGTAAATTGGCAGGGGAAGCCAACAACATCAACCAGCTTGCCCATAAAGCCAATGCCGGAGGATTCGCAGGAGTAGCAGCCGAACTGATGATGTTAAAGAAAAAGATAGTCCAAATCATAAAACAGTTGTCCGATGATTGGAAAAATAAGTAAGGGAACTGGATTCAAAGGCTGTGTTAATTATGTATTGGGCAAGCCCGATGCAAGACTGCTGACAGCGGAAGGAGTATTGACGGACAGTATTCAAACCATTACGGACTGTTTTCAAACCCAGCGGATGATGAAGCCGAATATTCGTCAGCCTGTGGGACATATCTCACTCAGCTATGCGCCCGAGGATACTCCAAGAATGACGGATGAGACGCTGGTAAGTCTGGCAAAGGAGTATATGCAGAAAATGGGAATCAGAGATACCCAGTATATCATTGCCCGGCACAACTACCAGAAGCATCCGCACGTTCACATCGTTTTCAACCGTGTGGATAACAACGGACGTACTATCAGCGACAGGAACGACTGTTATCGGAATATCAAGGTTTGCAAGGAACTGAAAGAAAAGTACGGACTTTATTTTGGTAAAGGCAAGGACAGGGTAAGAACACATCGTCTGAAAGGAAGCGATAAGACGAAGTACGAGATTTACCATGCCGTCAAGAACTCGTTAGGCAAATCCAATAGCTGGAAACAATTCATTTCTGAATTATCCAAGCAGGGAATAAAAACGGAGTTTAAGTATAGAGGCAAGAGTAATGTTATTCAAGGTTTATCTCTTACCAAAGATGGCATTACGTTCAAGGCTTCGGGCATTGACAGGAATTTCAGCTATTCAAAACTGGATAAACAGTTGGGAGAAAACAATAACCAATACCAACAGGGTATTGGAATGACAACCAACAATGGGCAACCTGTAATACAACATGAGAATACTTATACCTCAAGCAGCAATATAGCTGAAAGCCTTGTCGGAGCATTGGGTGGATTATTCACCCCTACTTTTAACAATGCTGATGAAAATGCGGAAGCTGCCTTTCAACGGAAGTTGAAAAAGAAGAAAAAGAAAAGAATAAATTGGTAAAACCCCTAAAATAGATACAAAAATGAAAGAAATGGAAAACAACAATTTTATCCACACGCTGGATGCAGTATATAACCTCTGTTCCGAAATCAAAGAATTGGTAAATGTAGAAACGGAGAAACAAGAAGATGAGGGTAGTGAAGGAATTATCCTGCTTTCAGACAACCTACAACGGCTTCAATCGGAAATAACGGAAATGAAAACCGAACTATCTTATGACAAAGAAAGACGGGAAAGACTTCGTACCGCTATAAATTTGCGGTTAAAAGAACTCAAAGAGGTATATTCAGTTCTGAGTACAACCAACGGAAAAATATTTGCCGAGCAAGAACGAATCAGCAATGAATTGCAACGTTTGCAAAATCTGAAAGTTCAGAACAATCATACGCATATCATTGATTTCAAAACCTCCTGCCCGTTTCTGTGGCAAGCGAGTATGATTGGAATGATTATGCTTCTTTTGGTAAGTAATGCTTATCAGTTTAAAAGAAATATGGTTTTGTCAGATAACGATCTAAAGTATCGTTTTATTCGAATGCATGGCAGAGCGAGTGGAGCAGATTTAGATACTTTGGAAGTCATATTTACGCACAATAAGGATAAAAAACTTATTGGTAACATTCGCAACGTGGTAGAAGATTTTGAATACCGTACAAGGGTAAGGGCTGAAAAACTTGAACGAGCAAGATTATTGCAACAGGAAGCAGAAGCCCTGAGATGATAATAGTTATTGCCCCCAACAATTCGTTTGAGTTGTTGGGGGATATATCGTCTCTCAATCCCACCATCCTAACAAATGATATTCTAAGAATCTAAAGAATAGACAATACGCTTTGCGAAAGCGAGCTTCATATTCGCTGTCTTCATTATACATACCCTGCGATTTATGATATACACGGAAGCGATGTTTGTTTTTCATATTCACATAAGGGATTGGAGCATCAGAATTTTCGTCCATGATAATATCCAAAAGCCTTGTAGCAATCCGCATTCGACTGATATCTTGCTCCGCACGAGCTAAATGTCCAAAGTTCTCCCAATAGAAAATCATCCATTCCAATTTGAATTTCAACAGATTCAAGAAATAATGATAATCGTAGTCTGGATTCTCATTCATAAACATTGCCCAAATCTGTAAACGGTCTTGTCTTATGCCTTTTTGATATGCTTTCCATTCTTTTTCGGGGAGTCCCTTGTGAAGTATGAAATGGAATCGCTTTGACCAAGTTTCATCATCATCCATTGGGTTCACTTCCTTCTGATATAACGGATTTCCCCTCATGGATTCTTCCATATTCTGCACTTCTTTCTTTTTGATTTGTGCCCAATCTTGAAAAGAGGATTGAGCATCAGTATATTTCTTTTTCATTTATATGTAAGATTACTGTTTATTTGTATAATGAACTCATTTTATTCACCGACTGAACTATCTCTTCCCGAAAGAATAAAGGAGCAAGTACTTCCACATCCGCCCCTCTTGAGAGTAATTCCTGCCGGAAGTCTAAGGTCGGTTTCATACGGTACTCAAAGATGGAATAATCTTCTGTTGTCTCAATTTCACATTGAGAATGGTGCAAAGGCAAAGCACGGATATACTGCACATGCATTCCATAGACTTTAATCCGAATGGTTTCCAATTTCTTGTTTTCAATCATAATACCGAAATAGTCTGCAAAGTAGGCTTCTGGATCAAAATCTTTTGGATAAATAAACTTCGTGTCCAAGGTGGTCAGTTGTTGTATTCTATCCAAAGAAAAAGTGCGGATATTATTCCGCTCTTTGCAGAAACCGATGACATACCACCTCTGCTTAAACACTTTGATGCAATAAGGTTGCAGCGTATAGGTACTGGGGTCTTCATACCAATAGCTTTGATAATATAGCTCCAATTCTAATCCGTCACGCATGGCTTCAATGACAGGCGTGAGGTATTTTCTGCCGGAAGGAATTTCTTCAAACAGGATTCTCCGTTTCAAATGATGGCTTTCGTTTATCAGATTATTAACGGCAAATGTATTGAGCAACCAGTTGCGAATGCCTCCCTTTTGCATATCATCCGCATTTTCGATATAATAATAGTAACCTCCCTTTCGGTTACAATTGATATTTATATCAAATACTTGTTCGATGGCAATACGCCAGTTATGAAAGGTTCTTAAAGGAATATCCTCTCCCTCACTCAATCGTGAACGAAGCCAACGCTCATTAATTTCCTCAAACGTGATTTTCCCGGCTCTGTAGATAGTGTCTACTAACCAAATGTATTTGTCAAATAAATCTTTTGTCATATCATTCCTTTTACAAAATCAGCTATTTGAACATTTTTTTAAGATGTTCTTGAATCATTTCTTCTGTTTCTCCGTAATAAGTGATTTCCCAAAGCAATCCGGCTGTCAGTTCTTGTAAAGTGATTGTTACATCTTCGTCAATATGAATATCCATACCTAAAAGAGCAGACCAAGGAGAGTAGCTTGCCACTGGGTAATAATCGCTATCTTCATCTTTTGGGTCATAAACAGAGCAATTCATATCAATCATCGGTGAGCATCCTTCCCATCTTGACACCAAATAAATGGCATATTGGGATTCAGATACATCATGCATCTGGAGTTTTTGATATACGCTACGGTAAGCTTCCCAATTAGCATGTTGCGCTTGTTTGGGCTGGTTCCGCTGATATAATGCTTTAAACTCAGGTAAGATGTCGTCAAAACCAAACCGGATAAGTAAAGATTTGAATGTCAGTTGTTCCATAATACAAAAATTTAAATTCGATACTACAAATATCGCATAAAGTTATGCTAAACTAAAGCATATGCTAAAAAGATTTTGTAATTATGAGAGAAAAGTATTCCTATGCTTCCATCTGGCATAAAGCTGATTTATTTTTGCCGCATCATTAAACAAAATATGACGGTTATGGATTTATATGCAGATGATTTGACAGACTACATCTATCAAGAAAATGATGTGGATAAAAAACTGGCTTTACTATTGGAAGTGGAAGCGGGAATCAAGAAACTCATGGGTGAACAGGAAAAGGGTAGTCTTAATTTGAGGCATATCGGCGCAGTACAGATAGAAAAGATACAGGACTTGATAGGTATACGGAGCTTGATTCTCAACCGGATGTTTCAAGCAACCTCGCAGGAAATCAAACGCTTTGAGGCAGTAAACGAATTGCTGAATAACTTGACCAAGAAAATGTACCATCGCATGGCAAATCTCTATCGTACATTGATTGATAGCCCAAAAGATGAGGCTTTTGATGACGATTATGTAGTTCGCGGTACATTGAAATATGTGTATGGCGAGGAAGAATATTCTATTTTGAAATTACCGGAAGACAGCTTTTATGGTTCTGACTTTGCTTATATGATAGAATTGATTTACTTGCTGAATGAGGATTTCTGTGGGGGGATACCTGAAATAGAAGAATGTTCAATCTGCTATTTGCCCCAACACACTTCCGATATGACGGATGAACAGCTGCATTGTGTGGATGTATGGGATGATGGCGTGACATGGGCGGAAGGGCATTTACGCAGTCCGGAACTGGAGCATATTGTTGTGTGTCATGCCGTACATGACATTTGCACGCACAAGCCTTACTCCATTCCGGACTTATTGCGGTTAAATGATTTTTGGGTGGAAGCCCATCTGGTATGCCAGCACATTATAGACCAAAACGGGAAACGCTATAACTCTGATTGACTATCTGTCTTGCAAAGCGCCTGAAAGGTGGAGACATTGCCAAACTTTGTGCTCCACTTTTCCTCGCGTTGCCCTCCTTGCCATGCGTGTCCGAAAATGCGAACAAATGTTTTCCTTTATAGTCCAGTCTCATTCGTATTTCTCCTGTCTTTGGCGATGTCGCTCCCAATAATCACGCTCCCATTGAATAATTTCTTCCGTTTCTTTCCAGTGCGAACAGGTCATCTCAATGAAACAGGGACAAAACACATCTGCCCAAGTCACTTGTGGGAACATCATCCATCCTTCCTTTTCTCTTATCTCCACAGGCATATCAAGCGTTTCACTCCAAGGCATAAGATTCATAACAACATCTTCAAGATCTTGGTGGACGTACTTTTTTTCACGGGAGCTATAAAGCCAGTAATAGGTATAACCGCCTTCGCAAACAATACGGTCAATGCCTGTGTAGTGGAAATCTTCTCGTGAACTCATATCATCGAATGCGGATTTATACTTTCTCCATGAATGTTCTTTCCATATTGGATAGCCACCTTCTTTTATCTTTGCTTTCACGTCACTCCAATTCAAGCAACGCATATAATAAGAGAGTGGCAAGAATACGGGATCAAACGAGGCTTCCGCGATGGGTTCGCATTTTTGTCCTTTGTTCCGTTTCAGCAAATAGTCAAGAAAGTCCAGTTGGTCAAAGTTTATGATATTCTTCATGCAAACCTTAGTCAATGCTGAGTATTGTGGATTCCAATCTACGTGATAAAGCTCCGGGTTGTCAGAACAGTCAAGTTGGGTAAGGCGATTATTTCTCCGGATATTCAATATCTTCAACTTGTTGCCGCGGCAAACCAGGCGTCCCAGCCTTGGATTTTTGGAAACATTCAAACGTTTCAATCCTTGATTGACACAATACAAGTCGATAAGTATCGGACATTGCGTTACATCCAGCGCTTTCAGTATACATGTCTTGCAGGTATAATGAAAGGACGTGATGGTATGTGTCTCATTGCTTCTTAGGCTGATGTTCCATTTCCCTAGCTTGGCATACGTGTGTTCTGCTTGGATTTCTTCTCCTTTCTCATTATTTATCGCTTCCACTTGTCCGTCACCCCAATCTATCGTAAATTGGCAATCGCCATAACTGGTGAACGAGAATCCGCAAACGGATTTCTGCCCTTTGGCAGCAACCGTCATTCTTATCTCATCCTTTTGCTCGAACAATATCTTTTTCAAGCGACGGAATGAACAGCGAGCAGACAGAATTTCGTTTTTCTCTTCCTCTGAATCATGCTCATAAATCTTTCTATCAACAATTTTGTGATAACATTCAAACGCTTTACGCAAATCCTTCTTCGTGCCAAGGCCCTGCTCATACATTCGCCCTATGTTATAATTGTCATTTGCCTGCTTATAATAATAAAATGCTTTTTCCATATCGGGTGTGATGCCTTCGCCTCGTTCATACATTCCACCCAGTTTGTACACATATTCTCCTGCCAAATAGCATTCCAAGGCTTTTTTGTATTCCTTACGTTCATAATAGACATCTCCAGCCCAACAAGCAGACGAGCCTCCCGTTTTCATCCCGATACCCGTCAACATATCCAACGCTTCTTGGTTGCCATTCTTAGCCAAATCAGACAGTAAACGAAGTGCATTCCTCGCGGAATACTCGTTTTTCTTTTCACATTCTGCCTCGTGATCTAACAACAACCGGAACCAATCGGTATGCAACAATTCATGCTCGTCTATCTGTATGTCATAATATGGCTTCCTTTGTGGGCTTCGGTATTTGCTTTCCCAAATGCGGAACAAATGGTCAGCAGCATGACAACAACCCTTCTTTACCCTTGCTTGAAGTATGTCCACAACTTTATCTTTCACCTTTTGGGGTACATGAGGCGAATGGAGTAGATTTTCTATAACACAAACATCAAAAAAAGAATCATCTCCGCCGATTTCCAATGCTTCTATGTATAAGGACAATGCATGATTGAAATCGCATTTCAGGGTAAAGAACGGTGACTGCTTGATTACATGTTTAGCAGATGAACCGCAACGTATTGGAGTATACCATTCGGCAAGTTCTACCATTGCCTTAATATGTTTTTGCTTAGCAGCTTTCTCGTACCAATTAATCATTTTGTTAAAATCAGAGAAATCAGCTTTACATAATTCTGGTTTCCTTGACAAGTCTAACCAAAATATTGCTTTCTCAATCTTGGAGTAATTTCTGACTGCTGCTTCCGCTTCATGTACCATTTTATGGTAAAGCAGTTCTCCCATCTCGTATTGTGCATCAGCATTGCCTCGGCGGGCAATAGGTTCCAACAGTTGGGTAGCTTCATCATATCGTTTGCCCCGCTCCAACTCATCCAGTTGCTTTCGCAAACGTTTGCTCACCACATTGCTTTTCTTTTCCATATTCCTCCGGTTTTAAATTACACATAGGAAAAACAAAACCTCATCTTTCCATCCATTTCAATGCAAAGATGAGGTCAAGTTATGCCAAAGTGGTTCACAAGTTATTCTTTCTTCAATAGTTTGTCGATGTTTTCTTTGATGTCGGCAAGAATAGTATTATAAAGTGTCCAATGAAAATCATTGGCTTTCTCCTCTTTGGGCATATATCCTGGATGATGGGTCAAATACGCCAATTTGACACCTTCAATTTGTAATTTTTCCACATCATTTGTGGATAGATCAGAAATAGCAACTGGCTCACCTATGATATTAAAGTTCTCTTTGATATAGCCACAATACTTTGTTTCTTTGGGTCCAGTAAGGAATATGACAATATCAGGTCTCAATATTTCAATTTCTTTCGGAATAACATGAAAACATTTCTTTTCAATGCTATGCTCAAACGCATTGACAGCTTCCCCTCCTTCTCCTTTTCGTTTAGATAGTTTGGAAATCTCATTCCATATTAATGAAACTCGTTTGTCGGGGAAATCCTTTAATAACTCCCTAATACCTGACATTATTCCATTAACGCCAAAAAGGAGGAATCTATTTCTATGGTCTATTTTCTCTTTATAAAAATGTGCATCTACAGCATTATAATTATCATCGAGATAATCTTCATATGTAGCCATAACCTTGCCTACATCGGCTGGGTCTTCACCTTTTTCATCATATCTCACCCACCAATTGGGTTCCCTCCCAAAGAACATAATTTTTATGTCTGCTTTGGTATACCACTCTTCATGCTCAGCATCTGCTTTCTTTGCATACCAATTAATATCTGCTTCTTGTGCTTTTTCTCGTTCTTCCTTTTCTTGCCCAGAACGATACAAAGAAATCAAGAACGGACATTGCAGTTTGTCTCGTAACCCATTGGCTTCCAGTTGTTCCATTAATCCGTTCCACTTACTTTCGTAAAGTTCGGTCAATTGCTCTGATAATGTTTCCATAAACGTATATTTTAAAGTGGATGAATTTTAAAACAAATATAGCGAATTCTCTCAAGAAAACTTTCATTTTCAATGAGAAATGCAATATCTGTTGCTGCAAAGTTCTGTCAAGGATATGTAACATCAAAGCATAAGATGAGAAAAAATTGCAGTAATGCTTTACATTGGCATCACTTCCATTCATCTTTGCGGAAAAAAGGATGAGAATATGGGAAATAGATTTTCGATAGAAGAACTGACATGCCTGCATTTGTTGCGGTGTCACTATGCTGATATATGCGGTAAAGAGGAACGGGAATTACGAGAAACAATCGCCCTTCATCCGGCAACCTTCGCAAAAGCAAAGATGATTTGTGAGAAAGAAAAAGAAGCGAACATTTGCATTATCCCTTATTATGCAGACGATTATCCAGTTTCATTTGCTCAAATTGGCGTAGAAGCACCTGCGTTAATTCATCTATTGGGAAATAAGGAGTTACTTTATAACGAAAATTCCATTGCCATCATTGGCTCACGAAACACTGATGATGTCGGATGTAATATAGCCTATCAATTGGCAAGAGACAATGCCTTGAAAGAAAATGTCATAGTGAGCGGATTGGCATTGGGATGTGACAGTGCCGCTCATCAAGGATGTATAGATGCCAATGGAAAAACTATTGCAGTAGTTGCATCCGGTTTGAATATCGTCCACCCTAAAGCAAACGAATTCTTGCAGCAAGAAATTATCGACAAGGGCAGTTTAATTATCTCCGAACAACCTTTTGGCGTGAAAGCCAATCCTGCACGACTGTATGCCCGTAACCGACTGCAAGCAGCTTTAGCACAAAGAGTCATTGTCGTTCAATGCGCTGTGAAAAGCGGCACGATGAATACAGTACATTTTGCACACAAGTACGGATGCAAGATTTATGCCGTAGCATACGGTCAATACGATGAGCATAATGCCGGGAATGAGTATATTCTCAAAAATGGGATAAGATTTCCTATCAAATTATAGAAGTTATGCACTAATATGGCATATCACAGGCTTTATTTTGTAACCGGAAACTTTAAAACAGAGCAATCATGACTGTGAAAGAATTAATCATGGAAGTAGGATTTGACGACTTGTTTCCTTACTTGAAAGAAATAATAGTCGGGCATTTTGACAATATCTATGCCTTTCGGGAAGCATACGATATTCTTCGGGATATGCAGCCTAATCCTGAGTTCGTTGGAAAAGTTTGGATAGAGCAAGAAGAGGATTGGATAAGCATACAGTCTTTAGACGCGGATTTTTGGGAGAATGAATTGGCTAAAGAGCTTGTTTTGCCCCCAAATACTACTCTAAGCAAAGAGAAAATAGCCGCGCATTGTATATACGATATTACCTTTTATGGTTTTTCTCCAGCAGAAAGAATTGAGAATTTTTGGAAAAGTCATGCTCCCATGCAAAGCAAAATGGAACGAAGGAAGTCCATCATACAAGAACTTACTGTGTCTGGAAGCAGTTTCACGTACAAAGATTTGGCTTATCTATTGCAAGTGGAGTACGGTACACGATATGATTATCATTCCATTACCAACGGGCAAGGAAATCGATTAGCCTATATTGCTGATTCCATGGCCAAATACCAGCAACTTGACCTAAGTCGATACAATAATGCTGTGATCTGCATTCGTGTTTCTGCTCAATACCCGTTAACCAACAAGGAACTGGACGATTTTAAGTGTAATGTCCGCTCATGGCTGAATTATGAAGACATTCAATTTGGTATCATAACAAAAGATAGTGATTGTAAAGAAGCAACGACCACATTGCTATTGAACAAGCATAAAAATAAAGCATAGCAAAGGGAAGGCTTGCAGTTCATTCGAGTAAACAGATGAAAATAAGAACAAGTCAAAACAAATTATTTTCTTCATTATTTTATGTTTGATAGCATTTATTCTCCACCCCAACCGTCAGTAATCCGTCAGTATATAAAAATAAAAAGGAGCTAAGCCAACCGCTTAACTCCTTCATTTTCACCAGTCGGGGTGACTGGATTCGAACCAGCGACCACACGCCCCCCAGAAATGTAATCCTACCTACCGCAATCTGTTGGTTGTATATGACAACAATCTTTTGTTAATTGAATCAGGAAATGCTATCTGAACAATCAAAAACCGTCAATGACGGTGGACGCAGCAAACCCTCGGTTTGGAAGTGTAGCGAGGTTATCTTTCGGGATGCCGAAAAATGCCGTCAAGCCGACATTCGCACCCGAAAACCTCGCTCCACTCTGAGGTGGAGGCAATCCGCTCCCGATGGTCGCAGATTGGGAAATTCTATCGAATAGGGGAAGTCGTGGAAGCCTTAGGATTGCCGACAAGCAAAAGCCAAAAACGAGGGCTGAAACTCTAAAATAAAAGTCGTAAAACAAGCCTTATACAAGCAAGTTATTACGACCTTTATATGTACTATTGAATAATATCTATTTTAGACTGAAATATTTATATAGTGGAGCAACCATCAATGATTGATAGATTTGGTCGTTCTCTAATAATGATTTAATTTCCTCTTCACTCATGAGGTGCACCG
Organism: Bacteroides caecigallinarum; assembly: GCF_021530995.1. Classification (GTDB taxonomy): domain Bacteria; phylum Bacteroidota; class Bacteroidia; order Bacteroidales; family Bacteroidaceae; genus Phocaeicola; species Phocaeicola faecigallinarum. The sequence goes on along the minus strand of NZ_JADYTF010000027.1, from coordinate 1,257 downwards.
TCAATTCTTCAGTTTCGTCCAACGACTGATTGGATATTTTTTCTACACCTGTTGCAAGAAAGCAATGTGTCAAGTTGCTCATTGAACCAGGGTTAGGAGCAATGGTCATTAGCTTACTCCATTCGCCATTTCCGTAACCTGTTTCTTCAAGCAGTTCGCGTTGAGCCGCTTCAAGAGGCTGTTCGCCCTTCTCCATCACTCCACAAGGCAGTTCGATACTATTCACGCCTAATCCGTGACGGTATTGTTTCTCCATGATAAATTGACCATCCTTAGTTATGGCGATTACATTTACCCAGTCTGGATATTCAAGGACATAGTACTCCTCTATGATACGTCCGTCAGGCAACTCTACTTTGTCCCGTCTTGCCGTAAGCCACGGTCTTTGAATGATGTACTCTCTATCGAGAACTTTCCATTTGCTAAGTTTCTTGTCCATATTCTATTACTATTTCATTGGGTGTATTGAATCTGTATTCACTGTTGATGCCTGCACTATTACGGCATCCCCATAATGCAAGTCCGAAATCCACTCCTGCAGAATGGGCACATAGACTATCATATTCCGTATCGCCAATATATATGGCTTCTGATGCAAGGATTTGATTCCGATTCAGATAGGTCAATATGGGGTCAGGATATGGCTTAGGCTTAGGTGAATCATCCACACATATAATGGAATCAAAGTAGTGGCTAATTCCGTGAGGTACAAAATCCATTTCAAACTCAGACTTCGTTTTAGAAGTTATTATCCCCAAACGATAACCTTTATCACGCAACGCTGACAGAGTATCATTTATTCCATCAAACAGACCTATACTTTTGTGATATTTCTGCATCATCTCATTCCAATATTCGTTAGCTCCGATTGTATCCTCAATACCTAATCTTTCAAGCGCTACTTTTCCGGGTATTCCCAAAGCAAAGCATAACTTATCTATTGGGATAGATATATGTGAATACTGCATTACAGTATCTTGTAAACTATGCAAAACCGCAAATTCAGTGTCAAGCAAAGTTCCGTCAACATCGAATATTATATGTTTATATTTCACTGGCTTTTGTAAAAACTTTGATTATAACACAAAAGTACTCAAAATATAATGTAATAACCAAAATGAAGGACTATTATTTCCTTGTCTGCATTTCTTTTATTACCTTTGTACCATCAGAGTTATCACATTGGAGCATAATAATGAAGAACTCAGAAATACGAACGGTTGCTATCTCGTTACCCAATTTTCAAGCATTCCGAAT
>NZ_JADYTF010000274.1 GCF_021530995.1 Bacteroides caecigallinarum | reverse complement strand
GTAAGCATTCAGTAAACCCCGTCAGAACTCAGTCTTGATTCTTTATATTTTTGTACCCATAACCAATATTGTACAAAAATGAAGAATATGACATTAGACCAATTCAAGCAGACATACGAAGACTGGAAGTTGTCTGGTTTGTCTGTCCGGGATTATTGTAACAATACCGGATTTGACGAAGGTAAATTTTATTACTGGCGTAGGAAACTAACCGATTCAGCTCTTCCCGATACACAAGGATTTGTTCCTGTAAGAATGAACAATCTGAACGGTAAACTGAACATTACTACTGCTTCAAAAGAGATAGAATCTAAAAGCGATTCAGAATGTGAGATTATATACGCCAATGGTGTAACGCTTCGTATCAATAGTGCAATATCACTTGAGGTGCTAAAGTCATTAATCCTTTTATGCCAGTAAGCCATGTTTTGCCTCAGTGACTCAGATCGTTTTTTCCTTTACCCTTATCCGACTGATATGCGAAAGAGTTTTTACTCTCTGAGCGGAATCGTGACAGAGAAAATGGGTAAGGATGTACAGGAAGGCGATGCATTTATATTTATCAATAAATCATTGACCAACATGAAAATACTCCATGCCGAATACGGTGGGCTGGTGATATATAATATGAGACTTGAGAGTGG
>NZ_JADYTF010000273.1 GCF_021530995.1 Bacteroides caecigallinarum | reverse complement strand
TGTGTCGGTAGTCATACTGGAAAAGGGTTGTTCTTTTCCGTCTGATAGTCGTTTGGTACTTTTCGTACTTCTCAGTACCTGCCGTCTGGCAGGTACTCACTCCGTTGATGGTCATTCTTGTTGTCATGGTAGTCATTTATTAAAATTCAACAATCAGTAGTCGGTTCTCCATTACCTTTTCGGGGTCGGTTATCATCCTTTGGGCTACCCAAAGGTGATGCGCTCCGAAGCCGTAGGCGAACAGCCTTCCGAAGTTCTCGTTTTCTGAAAGTTTCGCCATTGAATTGCGGATTTCCGTTTCGCTGAAACTCAAGGACAAGGTGTTTATCAGACTGACAAAGATGTCGGTTACTTTCTCGTCCCATAATATCAGTATGTTTTCTATCTTTATTTCCATATCATGTATATTTTGAAGTCTATAAATCAAGCACTCATCCGCTTGCGGATAAGTTCGGCATTGCTCTCTACAAGGCTGATGATGCGGTCGTGGTATTCGGTATTGGAATTGCATACACCTCTGCTCTGTACCACCTTGAATGTTGTCAGTGAAACCTCCACCGTTTCAATGCGTTTGCCGTCAATGGTTGCGGATAGGATAAGGGAGTCTGTCCTCTTGTGATAGCTTCCCACACAATGGTGCATCAGTTT
>NZ_JADYTF010000272.1 GCF_021530995.1 Bacteroides caecigallinarum | reverse complement strand
GTTGCGCTGTTTCCTTTGGATAGTCAATATCCTTTGGTACATCATCAGAGAAATAGTCTGTGGAGTATTCCGAATGGTTATCAATGTAATGGTATTCATCATATTCCTCATTGCCATTTTCGGCTTTTTCCTATGGCTACTGACACTTTGAATTAACTCCCAAAAGCATAACATTATGAAACGATACAGCAAGACAGCAGCGCAGCAATGCAGATTTTACGAGGTGGACAACATCTTTGAGTATATGGTGGAAACCTACATCAACGGCAACCATTCAACCCTAAGAAGGCTATATCACGAACTCAACAAGGAAGCGAGAAAGGATTTTATCGGTTTTCTTTTGGTGGAATGTCCTCCACAATACCACACGGAGATTTTACAAGAGATTGTCTGACCACATAAAGGAACGGATATGAACAGGACAACGGAAAAGATACCCACATGGAGTTTAGCCTACATCATCAATGGCGATGCAACCGCACTCACAGACGATGAAGTCCAGACAATAGACAGATGGATGAAGCAATGGCAAGTACAAGATGTTTCACCCCTCACAGATGAAGAAGGGAACGCACAGCCTTATTTCACCCATTACCCCCTTTTCGGACTTCCCACAGAAGTGGAAGATTGCGAGATACTTTATTTGAACGAC
>NZ_JADYTF010000271.1 GCF_021530995.1 Bacteroides caecigallinarum | reverse complement strand
AATTATATGAAGAGAAAAATGAATAATAATATTGCACTATGTAAACACTACTAGAATATCAATTCTCTTACATTCTGCTACTAAATCCACGAAATGACCCTCATTTAAATCAATCATTTCTCATCATCTAGAAGAGAATAGTTAAGTTGCAACAAGAACATAATCAACAAAAACAGCACTTAATCAAGCCGTTTTCTTAAATCGCATTTTAAAATTAACATTTATCAAATAGAAAAACTTTGAGAAAACGCGGAGAAACCTTAATCCAAGCGTGGGCAAATTATGTTTGAAGCGTGAGTTCATTTTTTTAAAACCTATCACACCCGAAAAAATCATTGAAAAATCGACGTTTTTATCTCTATTTGAGAAACAGAACCAGGCAAATACAATATATCATAATGCAAGCAACATACTTACAAATAAAGGCATTATAACAGAATAAAACACAAACAAACAACAAAGTGGAATCACACAAAGCCATATAATAACAATTCCACCTTACGCCAAACGCTCAGAATCTAATTTTAGTCAATCATCTGTATCTGAGTCAGGAAATTGACTTTCTCAGACATACAATATTATCAATTTGTCATATTGATATTAACAATTGAATTTTTCAACAAATTTCTATCATGATTAACATTCTAAAATATAC
>NZ_JADYTF010000270.1 GCF_021530995.1 Bacteroides caecigallinarum | reverse complement strand
GAATATACCAATGGAAGCCTTTGGAATCATTCTACCGTAAATCATTTTAGAGGAAAGATAGTGCAAACCGAGTGAAGTACAAAGTGAAAACATCGTTTTCAACTTTTAATTCCGAGGTGCAGCCTGTCTTATCCAAAGATAGTGTAAACCGAGTGAAATACAAAATGGAAATAAGTTTTTGAATTTAAATACCGAAGCAAAAAGAAATGATATTCGCTAGTTTTATATTAAAATGTTAGATTCATGACACTTCCTCTGTCTTACTAATTGAACGATTTTGTCGAAGCAGAATGAATTGTTAATTATATATCTGTTTTTGTTTGATATTATAATAATTAAATCTTATAGAATGGTTAAAATTGACTTGTTTATTAAGGCCAATGACGATAAAAAATGGACTGTCATTTGATTAAAAACGTGCTGAAATCTTAATAGGAATGCTTTGTCATTTTATAAAAGGTTTATTCATGTTTTATATTTGGGCAGAAATAAGGTTGAAAATGATGTTTTTTCGTTCTAGATTTGTTTTAGAATGGAAAATATTTTTATGTTATTATGTCACTATATTAGATTGATTTATACTATTGTGTAGTAATACTATGTTGTTTTTGTCCTGAAAAGATTTTATATATGATAATATTATTTCATTGTGTATTTATAAAC
>NZ_JADYTF010000269.1 GCF_021530995.1 Bacteroides caecigallinarum | reverse complement strand
CCCTCTTTTTTCAGATGTCCTGAAATTTGTTCCGGAGACCATCCTTTCCCTTTTAGTAACTTTATGGCAAGCTCCAGCACCCCAGGTTTTATTGCTGTGTTGCGTACTATTCGCTCCCTCTTTTCACGGGCCATTTCATCAGCCTGTTTGGGATTATACCTACCGGTCTTTGTCCTATTACGATTCAACTCACGTGAAATGGTGGATGCTGAACGTTTCTTTTCAGGAAGAGGATTACCGGAGGATATGGCTGCTTCCTCTTCAATACGGTTTAATTCGTCTGCTATGGCTTTTAATGAAAAACCATTTTGGCGCATGGTAGAAATTGTGTACCTTTGCGCAAGGGTTAATTGATTGTACATAAGCAATACAAAGTTAATTAATCTTGGGGAGACTTCGGTCTCCCTTTTTGTTTTTTTGCATTGCCACAGGGAAAGGTTTTCTTAGCCATACGTACCTCCTAAAATAATGAAAGCGGGGCTGAAATCAGACTGCCTCGCTCCTTTACACTATTTCAGTGTGGTACATGAATCTATTGCTTGGTCGAGTTGCTCCTCAGCAGAGCTCGCCTCCTCTTTGATCCACGAGGCAAAGTTAACACTTTCCTCCTTGAATCTACTACTTTTAAAGACCAAAACGTTGCACTTCGTTTTGGAATCTACA
>NZ_JADYTF010000268.1 GCF_021530995.1 Bacteroides caecigallinarum | reverse complement strand
GCTAAGTTAAACTAACGAAGTCAGATTGCTAAGACAGCTAGGATGTTGGCTTGGAAGCAGCCATTCATTTAAAGAGTGCGTAACAGCTCACTAGTCGAGGAATTTGGCGTGGATAATAATCGGGTATGAAGTTGTCTGCCGAAGCTATGGAATCAATTATGATTGGTAGGGGAGCATTCCATTCAGCGTCGAAGGCGTGGCGTGAGCCACTCTGGAGCGTATGGAAAAGCAAATGTAGGTATAAGTAACGATAAAGGGGGTGGGAAACCCCCTCGCCGAAAGACTAAGGTTTCCTGATCAACGCTAATCGGATCAGGGTAAGTCGGGACCTAAGGTTCAGCCGAACGGCGAGACCGATGGCAGAAACGGTAAAGATTCCGTTACTACCTCCAATGGTGACGTGGAGACGCAGCAGTGACACCACCGCCGGCTGACGGAATAGCCGGTTAAAGAGTGTAGACGTCGATTCCCGCAGGCAAATCCACGGGAAGAGTCGAACTTGAGAGTACACCAACACCTTCGGGTCGCGGTGATAGTGTGGGTAATCAGACTGCCGAGAAAATCCGCTAAACTTAACATTGAAGGTACCCGTACCGCAAACGGACACACGTAGTCGGGTTGAATATACTAAGGCGCTTGGGTGAATCACGGTTAAGGAACTAGGCAAATTGAC
>NZ_JADYTF010000267.1 GCF_021530995.1 Bacteroides caecigallinarum | reverse complement strand
AAGGTTGTACCTGTAGAAGTGGAAGGAATTCCTGAAGAGTTGATTCAGGCTGGTAATGAAGAACAGCAGGATGTTGCTAAAGACAAGCCCAAACGTACAACTCCCCATAAAGGAAGCATCATGGTGATGATAAGAACCCGTGAGGGCTTGTGCATTCAGAAGAAAGGCTTAGACTATCAGGGGCTGAAAACACTGGTAGAGAAACTAGGGGCTTATGATAAGTATTAACGGACTGCATAACTTCTGATAGTTACAATGTATATATGTATCTTGACAATGAAAGAGTTTTTCTGCTGTCTGGCTCATGCAAGGGCTAAGTTCAAGTATGCTTACGACACCAGAGAAGCCTGCAGGCAAGAATCTTCCTTGAGCTGATAGCAAGATTATACGGCATGGAAGATACTTACCGCCGGGAAAAACTCACAGCAGACGAGATTTACCGCAGAAGGAACTGTAAGGAAACGACAGAAATCATTGATAAGATAAGGACAGAGCTTTATGATCTGCTGGCAAATCCTGAAGAGAACCGAAGCGAACTTATGAGCAAGGCCCTTAACTATCTGAAGAACTTCTGGAATCAGATCTTCGCCTACAGAAATGACGGAGAATACTCAATAGACAATATGGCGGCGGAAAGAGCGATAAGACCAATCACTGTCCAACGAAAGAACAGTCTGTTCTTCGGAAG
>NZ_JADYTF010000266.1 GCF_021530995.1 Bacteroides caecigallinarum | reverse complement strand
TGCCTTCCACTTTACCCTTCTCGCCATGAAGGGAAACGTCGAGCATGAACTGGGTGCGACCATCGCTCCAGCACAGCATGAGGGCCTTATACCCGAGAATACACTTCTGATGTATATGAGAGAAAATCTTGCCTATTGCCTCCATCCGGAATCCTGTCTTGGGCAGATCGGAATCATCAGCTATAAGAACAGCCGGAAGATGACTCTTCTTGAAATCCTTACGGCAGGTGATGGAAGAGACAAGCGTAACGGACATACGGTAAATCAGCCTGCGCCAATTGATATGGTTCTGTGCCATGAATGAATAGAACACATCCTTTCTGCCGCCAAACATACGATTGAGTATGGAGTTTTTATAATGTGAGAAACCTTTTATGGCAAAGAATGGCATCAGTACGATAAGTTGGAATACCTGTAGATTGGTCAGTTGGCAGTTGCTCCTTTTATTACCGCCCAGACTGCGGTTGTCAAAACGGAGGGAGACAAGAAGGGTGGAAAACATATCCATGATGGAACTTTTTCGTTTTTCACTGAAAAAATTCTTGAGTTCTGACGGAATATTAGTATATTTGCTCATGGCTTTGAGATGTGGAATTAGTCGTTTGGGAGCTACTAATTTACTCAATTTCTGTTATATACAGAAATTCTCAAAGCCTTTTTTATTTACTTCTCATCGAAATATTCTAAA
>NZ_JADYTF010000265.1 GCF_021530995.1 Bacteroides caecigallinarum | reverse complement strand
TATATGTTGGCACCTATAATAATATTTGCTTTCAATAGACCCGAAGCATTAAAAAATACAATAGAGTCTTTACTTAAAAATGAAGAAGCTAAAGATTCGAATTTATATGTATATGTAGATGGGGCAAGAGATAATAAACCTGGAGAAGATAAGAAAGTTCTTGAAGTACAGAATATAGTTAAAGAAATAAAAGGATTCAAATCTTTGCATTATACTTTTAATGAAAAAAACAAAGGATTAGGTAATTCTATAATACAAGGAGTTACTCAGATTATTAATCAATACGGTAGAGCTATTGTTTTAGAAGATGACTTAGTTTTTTCTACTAATTTCCTCTCTTATATGAATATAGGAATTGAAAAATATGCGGATGAAAAAAAAGTCTTTTCAATATGTGGATATTCTAATAATGTAAAAGTACCAAAAGAGTATAAATTTGATGCTTATTTCTGTACCAGAAGTAGTTCATGGGGTTGGGCTACGTGGGCTGATAGATGGAATTCTATAGACTGGGAATTAAAAGACTGGAATAGATACTCAACAATGGGAAAAGCCTTTAATAAATGGGGTGGTTCTGATTGTTTCGGAATGCTACGGTCTGTTAAAGAAGGATGGGGAAACTCATGGGCTATAAGATTTTGTTTTTCTCAATTTTTACAAGATAAACTGTCATTATTTCCTATTATCAGCAAGGTTAAGAA
>NZ_JADYTF010000026.1 GCF_021530995.1 Bacteroides caecigallinarum | reverse complement strand
ACCGTATAGAAGCGGTCGGGATTTTTTATTTGTTTATAAATAGATTTTATCAACTAGTATCTGATGACTAAAAATTATTTCCCAAACTTTTCTTTTAGCTTCGCAAGCATATCGCGTGTCATTGCATCCAGGTCATATTCAGGTTTCCAACCCCATTCTTCGCGTGCGCAAGTATCGTCAAGTGAGTTAGGCCATGAATCAGCGATGGCTTGTCTGAGTGGGTCGACATTATAAACCATCTTGAAATCCGGTTCGTATTCTTTTATTTTGTTATATATGATTTCCGGTTCAAAACTCATTGAAGCGATATTGAACGAGTTACGGTGAATGAATTTGCTTGGATCGGCTTCCATAATTTCAACAGCAGCACGAAGAGCGTCAGGCATATACATCATATCCATGAATGTTCCTTGCGCTATAGGACATTCAAAAGTTTCACCTTTAGCTGCAGAATAGTAAATGTCAACTGCATAGTCTGTAGTTCCGCCTCCCGGAGGAGTTACGTATGAGATCAATCCCGGGAATCTTACAGAACGTGTATCTACACCAAATCGTATGTGATAGTAATCGCTCAGGAGTTCTCCTGAAACCTTTGTTACCCCATACATAGTTCTAGGATTGCGTATTGTGTCCTGTGGAGTCTTGTCTTTAGGAGTGTTATTACCGAAAACGCCTATTGAACTTGGAGTAAATACTGCGCAGTTCATGGCTCTGGCAACTTCAAGGACGTTGAAAAGTCCTCCCATACCTATTTTCCATGCAAGCTGTGGTTTCGCTTCCGCAACGGCTGAAAGTAGTGCTGCCAGATTGTATATAGTATCTATTTTATATCTTGAGACAGTTTCTGCTATCTGTTGCTCATTTGTAATATCAACTATTGCACACGGACCGGATTCTCTGATTGTTTCGTTAGGTTCCGCACCCGGTATGTATCCTGCCACAATATTACCATTATACATACCTCTTAGTTTCATTGTTAGTTCAGAGCCGATTTGACCGGTTGAACCGATGATAAGGATATTTTTCATAAATTCATTTGGTTTGGTTAATCGTATTTTCTGCAAAGATATTTATTGTTTAAATAATTATGAAAAAATATTCGTAATAAATACTGAAATTCAAAAAAAAATCGGAACTTTGGCGTGTACTTTATTAGATATACCTTTATGGGTATCTGGTATTAAAACTTTTTTTATTAACCTCATACAGATATATTATGTACGGAAAATTTCAGAACTTTCTGGCAGAAGAATTATCTAATATAGAAGCTGCCGGACTATACAAGAAGGAAAGAATCATTACTACACCTCAGCGTGCTGATATCAAAGTGAATGCCGGTGAAGATGTATTGAATTTTTGTGCCAACAACTATTTGGGTTTGTCGGATAACAAACGTCTGATTGAAGCTGCTAAGGCTGCCATGGATACCCACGGATATGGAATGTCGTCAGTACGTTTTATTTGCGGTACTCAGGATTTGCACAAACAGCTTGAGGCTGCTATCTCTGATTATTTCAAGACTGAGGATACTATTCTTTATGCCGCTTGTTTCGATGCCAACGGTGGACTGTTCGAACCACTTCTTACAGAAGAAGACGCCATTATATCTGACGCGTTGAATCACGCGTCTATCATTGATGGAGTACGTTTGTGCAAGGCTAAACGTTATCGTTATGCAAATGCCGATATGGCTGATTTGGAACGTTGCCTTCAGGAAGCACAGGCACAGAGGTTCCGTATCATCGCAACAGACGGTGTGTTCTCTATGGACGGAAATGTCGCTCCAATGGATAAGATTTGCGATTTGGCAGAGAAATACGATGCTCTTGTCATGGTAGATGAATCACATTCAGCCGGAGTTGTAGGTCCTACCGGTCACGGTGTGGCAGAACAGTTCGGTGTTTATGGCCGTGTAGATATATTCACAGGAACCCTGGGTAAGGCATTCGGTGGCGCTATGGGTGGTTTCACTACCGGAAGAAAGGAGATTATTGATATGCTTCGTCAGCGTTCACGCCCTTATCTGTTCTCGAATTCAGTTGCGCCTGCTATTATAGGTGCCAGCCTTGAGATGTTCAAGATGCTTAAGGAGAGCGATTCGTTGCACGACAAGCTGATAGAAAATGTAAACTATTTCCGTGATAATATGCTTGCCGCAGGATTTGACATCAAGCCTACCCAAAGTGCTATCTGTGCCGTTATGCTTTATGATGCCAAATTGTCGCAGGATTTTGCAGCGCGTATGCAGGAAGAAGGAATATACGTTACAGGCTTCTACTATCCTGTAGTTCCTAAAGGACAGGCACGTATACGTGTACAGTTGTCTGCCGGACACGAGCGCGCGCATCTTGACAAAGCTATTGCTGCGTTTATTAAAGTGGGTAAAGAATTGGGAGTTATAAAATAAGACTGCATAAAAAAAGAAGCACATGTTAATGCATTTCGCAATGTATTAGATGTGCTTCTTTCTTATGCATTATGTAATGCATTCATTTATTGGACTTTCTTTTGTACCCTCGAGGGGAATCGAACCCCTATCTAAAGTTTAGGAAACTTCTATTCTATCCGTTGAACTACAAGGGCGATTTATTTTATGAATTTTGCAAATGTTTTTCAAATGCTTTGCAAAAATACATCTTTTTGCTGATTATGCAATAATTTATGTAAAAAAAATGAATAGCTATGCTATTTGTAAAAAAACACCCGTGTTTTGTTGTTTTTTTGAAAGAAGTTTTCCATTTTTGCAGACATTAATATTTTTGAAAATTTAAATTAGCAACATTATGGCAGAAGAAATAACAGTCAAGGAGATTGATGAAGTGGTAGTACGCTTCTCAGGTGACTCTGGCGACGGTATGCAGTTGGCCGGAAATATGTTTTCCAATATATCAGCAACTGAGGGAAATGACATCAGTACTTTCCCTGATTATCCTGCAGATATTCGTGCCCCGCAAGGATCACTTACAGGCGTGTCCGGATTCCAGGTACATATCGGTTCGGGAAAGGTTTATACTCCGGGCGATAAATGTGATGTACTTGTTGCAATGAACCCGGCAGCGCTGAAAACCCAATATAAATTCTGTAAGCCTCAGTCAGTAATAATCATTGATACAGATTCGTTTACAAAACGCGATTTGGAGAAGGCACAGTTCCAGCTGGAAAATCCTTTCTCTGAACTTGGCATAAAGAATGAGGTGGTAGAGGCTTCTATTACCACTATGTGTAAGGAATGTCTGAAAGACAGCGGTCTGGACAATAAATCAATCCTGCGTACCAAGAACATGTTTGCATTGGGATTGGTATGTTGGCTTTTCCAGCGCGATGTAAAGATTGGTGAAAAGATATTGCGTGAGAAGTTTGCCAAGAAACCTGAGATAGCTGAAGCTAATGTGCAGGTATTGTATGCCGGCTATCAGTTTGGAGCCAATACCCATGCTTCCGTTTCTATGAGCTACAGAGTCCCTTCTAAGAACCAGAAGGCTCACGGACGATATATGGATATCAACGGTAATAAGGCTACATCATACGGTCTTATCGCTGCGGCTGAGAAGGCTGGATTGCAACTTTATCTTGGTTCATATCCTATCACTCCTGCTACAGATATACTCCACGAACTGGCCAAACATAAATCACTTGGAGTCAAGACAGTTCAGTGCGAGGACGAAATTGCCGGATGTGCTTCGGCTGTAGGAGCTGCATTTGCAGGAGCACTGGCCGTTACTTCTACTTCCGGTCCGGGTGTTTGTCTTAAGAGTGAGGCTATGAACCTGGCTGTGATAGCAGAATTGCCTCTGGTTGTCGTAAACGTACAGCGTGGAGGTCCTTCTACAGGTTTGCCAACTAAATCCGAACAGACAGACCTTCTTCAGGCATTATACGGACGTAATGGTGAAAGCCCTATGCCTGTTATTGCAGCATCATCACCTACTGACTGTTTCGATGCCGCATATACAGCATGTAAGATTGCTTTGGAACACATGACTCCTGTGGTACTTCTTACTGATGCATATATCGCAAACGGTTCGGCTGCATGGAAATTGCCTGACCTGAACGAATATCCGTCTATCAATCCTCCATACGTAACTCCTGATATGTCTTCATACTGGACTCCGTTCCTGCGTAATTATGAAACAGGTGTCCGCTATTGGGCAAAACCTGGTACAGAGGGCTTTATGCACCGTATCGGTGGTCTTGAGAAGAGCAGTGAGACAGGAGCTATCTCTACTGAACCTGAAAACCATCATCTCATGACTCAGCTCCGTGCAGAGAAAGTGGCAAAAATTGCCGACACGCTTCCGTTGCTCGAAGTGGAAGGAGCAGAGGATGCTGATTTGTTGATTGTTGGTTTCGGAGGTACATACGGACATCTTCATTCTGCCATGGATACACTTAATGCCAATGGAAAGAAAGCTGCCCTTGCACATTTCCGTTTCATCAACCCTCTTCCTAAGAATACAGAAGAAGTTCTTCGCAAGTACAAGAAGATTGTTGTTGCTGAACAGAACATGGGACAGTTCGCAGGCTATCTGCGCATGAAGATAGAAGGATTGCATTTACATCAGTTTAACCAGGTTAAAGGTCAGCCGTTCGTAGTACAGGAACTGGTTGATGCTTTCACAAAAATAATGGAGGAATAATCTATGAGCGAATCAAAATATACAGCAGCCGATTATAAAGCAGGACAACCTCGCTGGTGTCCGGGATGTGGAGACCATGCTTTTCTGAATTCATTCCACAAGGCATTGGCAGAGATAGGTACAGCACCTAAGGATATAGCTGTTATTTCCGGTATCGGCTGTTCTTCACGTCTGCCTTATTATATGAACACATACGGTATGCACACCATTCACGGACGTGCTGCAGCAATTGCTACAGGAGTAAAGGTAGCTAATCCACAACTCACTGTATGGCAGATCTCCGGCGATGGCGACGGCCTTGCCATCGGTGGTAATCATTTCATCCATGCCATCCGCCGTAATGTTGACATCAACATCATTCTTCTGAACAACCGTATCTACGGATTGACTAAAGGACAGTATTCTCCTACTTCTGATAGAGGTTTTGTCAGCAAGTCATCTCCATACGGAACTGTGGAAGACCCGTTCCGTCCAGCAGAACTCTGTTTCGGTGCGCGCGGACGCTTCTTCGCACGTTGTGCGGCTGTTGACGGAAATCCATCTGTAGAGGTTCTTAAAGCTGCAGAAAAGCACAAAGGAACATCTGTAGTGGAAGTGCTTCAGAATTGCGTAATCTTCAACGATGGAACTCATAACTCAATCGCTAAGAAAGAAGACCGCGAACGCAATGCCATCTATCTGGAACACGGAAAACCAATGTTGTTCGGTCCTAACAAGGAATTCGGACTGATTCAGGAAGGTTTCGGACTTAAAGTCGTAAAACTGGGCGAGAACGGAATAACAGAGAAAGATATTCTGGTGCATGATGCACACTGTATGGACAATACCTTGCAGTTGAAACTGGCTCTGATGGAAGGCCCTGATTTCCCGATTGCTCTTGGAGTTATTCGCGACGTTGAAGCTCCTACATACGAACAAGCCGTAGAAGACCAGATAAAAGAAGTTTCAGAAAGAAAGAAATACCACAATTTTGCTGAGCTTCTTGATACTAACGATACTTGGGAAATTTAATTTTTAATCAGCAGGAAAACGTTTGGACGTTAAAAAAACTCATTGTCATCCGCTAGGATTGACAATGAGTTTTTTTTATAGGTTTAGGATATATCTTCTAAACTTATTGGAAACATTATTTCAGTTCAAGTGTGACGATAGATTTTGCCGGCAGTTTCACTTTCAGTGTGTTCTTGCTGATCTTAGCGTCTTTGAATTCCTTAGGACATACCACGTCAGGATTTTCAAATGAGTTGTAATCGTCAATCTTGTCAGATGTAAGGATTCTTCCTGAAACACTCTTTACGCTCATTCCGTCAAGTTTGATAGTGATTTCCTGTTCCTCATTCAAATCTACGTTTGACAGAGAAATGTGTGTCAGTCCGTCCTTGCGTGACGCTGTCGCGCTTACCATCGGTACTTCTCTGTTGTCTCTTACCACCTTGTAATTACATTCAAGATTCAATGGTAGATAAGTGGCATCCTGATGTACGTTATACATTTCGAACACGTGGTATGTAGGAGTCAATACCATCTTGTCATCTTTTGTAAGAATCATAGATTGAAGAACGTTTGCTATCTGTGCGATGTTTGTCATCTTTACGCGGTCTGTATATTTATGGAACACGTCGAGAGTGAGTGAAGCCACAAAGGCATCGCGCAGTGTATTCTGTTGGTAAAGGTGTCCGGGAACAGTTCCTGGTTCTTCATCCCACCATGTACCCCATTCGTCTACCATCAGGGCAATCTGCTTTTTAGGGTCATATTGGTCCATAATGGCTATGTGGCGTTTCAGTACATCTTCTATTTCAAGACACTTGCCCATTGTCCAGTAATAATCTTCATTTGAGAACTTTGTTGCCGAACCTTTGCTTCCAGTCCAACCTGCCACAGTATAGTAGTGGAGAGATACTCCGTCCATTCTGTGACCTACGTTCTTCATAAGTACCTCAGTCCAGTTGTAGTCGTAATCGCTTGCACCACTTGCAATCTTGAACAGTCTGTTTCCGTTATAGTTTCTGCAGTATGTGGAATAACGGCGGTATAGGTCGGCATAGTATTCTGGACGCATGCTTCCACCGCATCCCCAGCTTTCGTTTCCTACTCCGAAATATTTCACTTTCCAAGGCTTTTCGCGTCCGTTTTCCTTGCGTAGCTTAGCCATAGGGCTTCCCTGTTCGGCAGTCATGTATTCCACCCATTTTGCCATTTCTTCTACCGAGCCGCTACCAACATTACCGCTGATGTAAGGTTCGCAACCAAGCATTTCGCAGAGGTTGAGGAATTCATGAGTTCCGAAGCTGTTGTCCTCTACCGTGCCACCCCAGTTGTTGTTCACCATACGCGGACGGTTCTCCTTAGGACCGATACCGTCCATCCAGTGATATTCATCGGCAAAACATCCGCCAGGCCATCTCAGCACAGGTACTTTAAGCTTCTTCAGTGCTTCGAATACGTCTGTTCTGTAACCTTTCACGTTTGGAATGTCCGAGTCTTCGCCAACCCAAAGTCCTCCATATATACATGTACCCAGATGTTCGGCAAACTGGCCGTATATCTCTTTCGGTATGATCTGGTTTCCTTTTTCAGGATAAATTTCTATCGTAGCCTTCTGCTGTGCAAAAGCCGATACACTTGCCATCATGGCAATTGATAAAAAGATGTTCTTCATAAATTATTTTTTAGATATTTCGAATTTATAGATAGCAAATGTCATTCCGCCAATTTCTGTGTTGAGGATGTTCTTTTCTATATTGATATCCTTTTCAACCGGAACAATCTTGTTTGGTTCGTCAAGGGTGTTCTCTGCGTCATAGTTGTCGCTATGAAGAGTGATGCATTTGCCGTTGACCAGAGCTACAGATTTCTTAAGCCCTTTAAATTCAATGTTCAGCTTCTGATTCTTGTCCGAAGTGTTTACCACTTTCAGAATGTATGTATTATTCTCCTTGTCGATTACAGCACTTGCAAAGAGTCCGTTCTGTCCTTCCTGGCCGCTAACTGCTTTCTTGTCCATAGTCAGAGGAATTACGTTTGTTCCCTTGTTATGTCCGTATAGGCTCTGAACATACCAGCTGCATGTACGTACCGAACGGAGATTGTCGAACCAAATCAGGTCAGGACGCCACTGCCATCCTTCTACATGTGCCAATAGAGGAGCGTAAGTAGCCATATGTACAACGTCTGCATTGCGTTCAACACCTGTCAGGAAAGCAGCTTCGAGAAGTGATGCGTGGAAGTGATTCCATTTCTTGCCTTTTCCGTGGCATGCGTATTCGCCTGCAAATACTTTCGGACCTTTACGGTCGTAGTTGTCATATCTGCTTCCTGAGTTAAGGAACCAGTCTTCAGGACGGTAGAAATGTTCGTCCACCAGATCAACTTTCAGCTTTTTCATTTCCGGCCACAGATATTCGAAGTCCTTACCTTCTGAGTTAGGACCTGACGAACCGATAATCTTCATTTCAGGATATGCCTTGCGGATTGCTTCAACGAATAATTTCAGACGTTCAGGATATTCAGGCCCCCACTGTTCGTTACCTATTCCTATGAATTTGAGGTTGAATGGTTCCGGATGTCCCATTTCGGCACGGAGACCACCCCATTTAGTATCTGTTGCTCCATTGGCAAACTCTATTAGGTCGAGAGCATCTTGTATGTATGGCTGAAGGTCGCAAACCTTTACGTGTGCATCTTCAGTATTATTTTGGAACTGGCATGAAAGTCCGCAGCTAAGTACAGGCAATGGTTCTGCACCCATATCTTCTGCCAGCAGGAAGAGTTCATAGAATCCCATTCCGTATGTCTGGAAATAATCAGGGAAGAAACGGTGGGTGAAAGTATAGTGCCAGCGGTTCTCGTTCAATGGACGGTTCTCTACCGGACCTACAGAGTTTTTCCAGTTATATCTTGTAGCAAGATCAGTACCTTCCACGATACATCCTCCAGGGAAACGGAATATTCCTGGTTTGGTATCGGCTAGGGCCTGTACGAGGTCTTTGCGCAATCCGTTCTCACGGCCTTTCCATGTGTCTGTTGGGAATAATGATACATGTTCCAGGTCAACAGTTCCTGCAGATGCAAGGAAGATACGCAAGTGTGCTTTGGCAAATGTTTCTTTAGGAGTAAGCTTTATTTCATATTTCTTCCAGTCCTTAGAGTTGATGTCCAGTGTCTGTGATGTTATTACCTGGCTTTCTCCCATTGAAGCATTATTGATAAGTTCCACGATGATCTTCTGGTTTTCACCTCTTGCCCATACACTGAATCGATAACTTTCGTTTGCCTTGATACCTATTCCGAAGAATCCTTCGTTTTCAATACCTGTGCGTTTGTGTGCATGTCCCGGGTCTCCCAGTCTTACATAGTGAGGGTTCTTGTCGAACGGACCGTCGTCCAGCAAGGTTACATTACCGAATACATCCCATCCCATAAAGTTCTGTGGAAACTCGAACGAACGGTTCTTTATAAGTTCTGCGTATAATCCTCCGTCGGCACCGTAGTTGATGTCTTCGAAGAAATGTCCGTACATTGTAGGCTGTATTTCAGCACCAATCTTGTTCGCCTGAACAACCATGTTGTTTACCTGCTGTGCGCTCATGCCCATACATGTTGTGAGGGCTAAGGCGCTGAGTAAAGTGAAGTGTTTTTTCATGGATAAAGTATTAATTATGTTTTATGATACAAAAATAGTTTTTTTTTATTTATAATGCATTATTCATTGGTGATACCTTCACTGGTCATTTGTATTCTTTTTATTGTGCCGTCGGCATTATAGTATAAACGGTCAATGCAGATAGAACGTCGGAAACTACCGCCGTTGGTGTTGATACCACCATTGTGATAAATGAAATATGATTTACCATTGAAGTCTATTATTGACTGGTGGTTTGTATTTGAGTTACCTGCCAGTTCGTTCAGTATTCCTTTATACTCCCATGGTCCGTTGATGCTTTTGCTCATGGCATAGCAAATCTTTTCCGGAAATTCAGAAGCGAACGAAAGATAATACCATTCACCGTGTTTGTGAATCCATGGAGCTTCAGTGAAGCGTGGAAGTTTTATAGGAATGATGGGACCGTCAAGCTCTGTCATGTTTTCTTTCAGTTTTGCATAATAGCACTGAGTGTTACCCCAGAACAGATATGCCTGCCCGTCATCATCAATATATACAGTAGGATCAATATCATCCCATGCTATTGGTGTATATTGGGTTGTCATATTATTAGTAATCAATGCGCTGCCCCTTGCATCCTTAAAAGGACCTGTAGGAGATTCAGCCACTGCCACACCGATTGATTTTCCTGGTATAGTAGCATGCTCAACAGTTACATACCAGTAGAATTTGCCGTTTCTCTCTATTACCTGACTAGCCCAGGCATCACCTTTTGCCCATTTGAAATCTTTCGCTTTAAGAGTGTATGCATGTTCGGTAAATGTTTTCATGTCCTTGGTAGAGAAAATACACCATTCGTTCATCAGATAATATTGGTGTGGCTCAGGACATTCGTCGTGTCCGGCATAGATATATACTGTACCGTTGTGTACCAAAGCAGCTGGATCTCCCAGATATTTATGGGTAATTACAGGATTGCCTTTAGCTACGAATGTAGTGTCGTTATTTGCAGCAAATGATGTATGGCATAATATAACTGCAAGAAATGTAATAATTTGGAAACAGGTTTTATTTTTCATGCTGATTATAATTTTTTTTGCAAATATATCTTTCCTTATAGTATTGGAAGGTGGACAAATAAACATGTTAGGTGGATAAATCTGCAATAGCTCAAAAAACATTATTTTATATAGTGTAGAATAGTGAAATAGATTTTAACTTTGTGAGTAATTAAAACCTAAGTTATGGGAATAAAGCACATTCTATCGTATTCATTGATTTTTATAGGAACACTGTTGCTGTCTGCAAAAAATGCAGATACTACAGATATGGCAAATTATATAAATAGATATACTTTGTCAGGAATTACCATGCAGGATGGTTTACCTCATGTATTTGTGGATGATGTAGTGAAAGATAGTCGTGGATATTTGTGGCTATCCACTATGGGAGGAGGTGTCTCCCGATACGATGGATATGAATTTGTCAGCTTTAGCACTAATACCGAAGAGTACAAACTTAAATCGAATTTTATCAGCCACTTATGTGAAGACAGATTTGACAGGCTATGGGTTGCAGGTGATGATGGAATAGATTTGATTTCAATAAACAGCTTAAATGTGGTTACTCCCGATATTTCATCTTCAGTTGTCCCGTTTATGGATTCTCCGATAGCAGGAATGATTCTTTCCAGTTCTGGCAATTTATGGGTATGTAGCAATAACATATTATATAAAATGGTTTTTACAGATGATGGCGAGGTAAGCGATGTCATAAAAGTATCTTATGTAAGCACAAATGAACGTGGAGTTGCAATGTGCGAAATAGGTGGATATATCTGGTTTCAGAAAGACAATATGTTATGTCGTGTATCTGATGACGTTACTGGGTGGCAGGAGCCTAGTCCGGTGTCAGCTTCATTGGCATCATTATTTAATCAGTCGGTTTTTTGTATGTATGTTCTTAATAATGAGGTGTGGATAGGAACAAGTTTTGGATTGCTCAGATACAGTATATTAACTGATACTGTACGTCATTATATGTATAATCGTGATAATCCGTATTCTTTGTCGCAGAATTACATAACAGATATTACGTCTGCCGGAGATGGTACTCTTATTATAGGAACATTGATGGGACTGAATATCTATAATCCTGTATATGATAGCTTTCAGCACATTATAAATGATGATGAAGGTGGTTTCGGGAGTAGCTCGCAACTAAACTCGAACTTTGTAAATGTTCTTTATTATGACAAAGGTAATGATATGGTCTGGATTGGTACAGAAACAGGTGGACTAACTAAATTGTATGCTTCACGACTTTATGTTACCAACTATTTGCATCAGCAGAATCAGGCAGCCAGTTTATCAAGAAACCTCGTTAATTCTATTGTTGAAGATAGTGATGGAACTTTGTGGGTAGGAGTCGTAGAGGGAGGACTTAATTGTAAACCTAAAGGAAAAAATGGTTTTATTCATTTTACAACAGATATTCCTGCCGGACTGAGTCATAATACTGTAAGTTCATTGGTTTTGGATAGTAAGGAAAGACTTTATATTGGTACATGGGGAGGTGGAGTAGGATGGATAAATCGTAAAATTGGTACCGCAAAACAGTTTAAAAGAATAGATGGGATAGATGATTTATTCATTTCCACACTATGCTATGATTCAATAAACAACTTATTGTGGATTGGTTCCCAGCATGGGGTGTATGTTTACAATCCTAGGAACAACAGAGTGGACAGACTGTTCAGAGATACGGAAAAGGAGATAAATATTAATGCGTTAGGAGCCTGCATAACAAAAACCGGCGATTTGTGGTTGTCGTCTGTTTACGGACTGTTAAGGATAGATCTGAAAGCATATTTGAAAGGTGAGTTAAAGTACAGGAAATACACTGACGGAGTACATATGCCTGAAAGTGAACGTATAACCTGTGTACTTGAAGCTGATAATGGCGATTTGTGGATAGGAAGTAATGGGGCAGGAATATACCGTGCTGTAAACAATAATGACGATTATACCTTTTCTTCTTACACTGTAAGTGATGGACTTATAAGTAATAATGTACGTGGAATACAGGAAGATTGGTATGGTAATATATGGATTACTACGGTTAACGGATTGTCCAGGTATTACCCTAAGGATGATATGTTTGTAGGATATACATCGAACGATGGATTGCCTTCAGATATTTTTTATTGGAATGCAACTGCTGTGTCTGGTAATGGAGAGAAGATATATCTAGGTAGTTTGGGAGGACTTTCTGAAATACATCCTTTAATGGAGAAAGAAAGCCGTATGAAATTTCCCTTGGTAATAAACAGAATAAATGTATTTGGCAAAACTTGTAATCCGGAAGATGGTGTACTTGAATTGCATGAAAGGGATAAGTCGTTAACTATCGAGTTTGCAGCTTTGGATTATAATCCTTCTTCCCTGGCTGCATACTCTTATCGTTTGGTTGGTTTTGACGATAATTGGATAGATGCGAGAAGAGATAGACGTACGGTGACTTATACAAATCTCAAACCTGGTAAATATAATTTCCAGTTGAGATATACCCCCGACGGTAAAAACTGGATAGATGCCGGTAATGGACTTATAATAGAAGTTACACCTTATTTCTATAAGACTCCTTGGTTTGTTCTTTCTGTACTATTGTTCATTATTCTGGTAGGTTATAGGATTGTGGTATGGAGGTTCAATGAAATGAAAAGGCAACAGATTATACTGCACGATAAAGTGGAGGAAAGAACCAGAGAGCTTAAGGAACAGCAGAAGTTGCTTTCTGTTCAGACGGAAGAACTGTCAAAGCAAAATGAACTGCTGAAAGAGCAAAACCTGAAAATAACCGAACAGAAAAATAAAATATTGGAAATGTCGCGTAAGGTCGAGGAACTTACGATAGATAAACTGACTTTCTTTACAAATATAACACATGAATTCAGAACCCCGCTGACACTGATAGTCGGCCCTATAGAAAGAGCTTTGAAATTGAGTTATAACCCTCAGGTTATAGAACAGCTAAATCTGGTGGAGAAAAACAGCAAGTATCTCCTTTCACTTATAAATCAGCTTCTCGATTTCAGAAAGGTGGAAGATGGAAGAATGAAAATTATATGCCATCATGGTAATATCAGTACATTTTTAGACGATTTGCTTTCGCCTTTCGTGGCTTTTGCTGCTGATAGAGGTATTACATTAAGAATTTACAGGCGCATTGATAATCCGTACATGATGTACGACGAGGATATTATGCGTAAGGTTATAACTAATATTATAAGCAATGCGATAAAGTTCACTGAAAAAGGTGGGCTGGTATCAGTTTATGTTGCCATAGTGAAGGATAATTCTGAGGAGAAACTGTATATGTGTGTAAGGGATACAGGAAGAGGAATCCCGGAGGATGATATAGAAAGAATATTCAACCGCTTCTATCAGGCCGATAATCAAGGACACGAATCAGTTAGCGGACAGAGTGGTACGGGTATAGGATTGTATCTTTGCAAGAAACTGATAACGTTGTTGGGCGGTAACGTAACGGCGATGAATAATCCTGTGGTAGGATCTTCCTTCAGGATATTATTGCCGGTAGAAAGGGGAGAAAATACAGAAACAGTCGATGAAGTATACGATGATGAACATGAAGATGTATCACTGTCACAGGAGAAAAACGGCAAACTTAATATTCTAATAGTAGAAGATAATAAGGATATGAGAGATTATATAAGGTCTATTCTTGCCGAATACTATAATGTGATAGAGGCGTCAAACGGTGAAGAGGCATTACAGGTACTGAAATCGACGAATGTGGATTTCGTTATCAGCGATTTGATGATGCCTGTTATGGATGGAATGGAATTGTCACATAGAATAAGAAGTGATTTTTCTATTTCACATATACCTATTCTTATGCTTACTGCTAAGACGTCGGATGAAGCCAGGCTTGAAGGTTATAAGGCAGGAGTCGATTCGTACCTGTTGAAACCTTTTGATGAAAATCTTTTGTTGGCACGTATATCAGGTATCCTGGAGAACAGAAAACGCTTTCAGCAGAAGTTCTATTTAACTATGGATGTAGATTCATTAGGAATAGAGGAGGAATCCGGTGACAAGAAGTTTTTGGACAAGGCCATCAAAGTGGTTAAAGAGAATTATATGAATCCAAATTTTGATGTCGCGGATTTTGTGGATGCAATGGGTGTAAGTAAAAGTCTCTTGAATAAAAAAATGCAAAGTCTGACAGGACAGTCCACTAATCAGTTTGTGCGAAACTACAGGCTGAATCTTGCGCGTGAATTATTGATAAAGAATAGGGCGACACACAATATGAATATATCCGAGATAGCATACGAAGTAGGGTTTAACGATCCAAAGTATTTTACTCGTTGTTTTACAAAACATTTCAATGTCACTCCGAGCAGTATAATGGATGACAAGCAAGAAGATTTGCGTTAAAACGTAGTGTATAGCCATATGTCCTCTTTTAAGCATCGTTTGTCCACTATTGGAATCATGCTTTAGTCTATATTTGCAGAGTTAAGAGATGTCAGAATGACAGACAGAATAAAAAAAATAAACCTGAAATAAAAAATGAAAACACAATTATTAAATCTGATTGTATCTTTTTCTGCGTTTGTTATTCCTGCTTTTATGTATGGACAGGATTCCTCGGTTCCAGTAAAGGATGTAATGACGCATGACCCGGTAATGATAGTAGAAGATGGTAAATACTATCTCTTTTCTACCGGCAATGGAATATCTGTAATGTCGTCCAGGGATATGCTTGATTGGCAGTTTGAAAAGCCGGTCTTTGATAATCCTCCACAATGGGCAGTCGATATGATTGATGGTTATAAAGGTCATACATGGGCTCCCGATATAATTTATCACAACGGCTTATATCATCTGTTTTATTCTTGTTCCGCGTTTGGGAAAAATACATCAGCGATAGGACATGCAACCAACAAGACTTTGAATCCGGATAGTCCTGATTTCAAATGGGTTGACCACGGTCCTGTGATACAGTCTGTTCCTAATCGTGATGCATGGAATGCCATCGACCCCAATCTGATAATTGATGATAGAGGTATTCCATGGATGGCTTTCGGCTCGTTCTGGGATGGTATAAAGATGGTACGTTTGTCGGATGACTTAAACTCAGTTAAGGAGCCTCAGGAATGGTATTCACTTTCCCGCCGGAGAAATCCTAAGGTTGCCAGTGGCGAGGATGCTGGTGAAAATGCTGTTGAAGCACCTTTTATTATTAAACATGATGGCTTCTATTACTTGTTTGTATCGTTTGATTATTGTTGCCGTGGGTTGGACAGTGATTATAAAGTAGTTGTAGGACGTTCAAAAGAGGTCTGCGGACCATATCTCGACCGTAATGGTAAGCCTATGGAACAGGGTGGAGGAACGTTGGTGATAGAAGGTAATGATGAATATGCCGGTATCGGACATTGCGCCGCATATAAGTTCGGAGACAAGTATTATTTTGTTTCGCATGCTTATTCTATAAAAGAAAACGGTACTCCGAAGTTGTTTTTACGCGAAATGAAGTGGACTCCTGACGGTTGGCCTGAAATATAATTTATTCCACCCATAATGTTCGTTTGTCCACCTTTGTGATTATATGTATATATATCTTTGAGGTGGTTTTGATATACTTTTTATTTCTATACATGAGACACTGAAAATATATTCTGCTTTTAGATTATTATAGTCTAATTAATGTATAATAAAATTTAATATTAATGTATAATAAAATTTAATACTTAAAAAATGAAAAAACAATTTATTTTTTCCGCAATGCTTGGCTTATGTGCATTTGGTGGTACAGCTATGTATCCTCATTCAGCTATGGCTGCAGTTGCACAATCACCAACTATCAAAGTTCGTGGTCAGGTAATTGATGATCAGGGTGAACCTTTGTTGGGCGCTACTATCAAGATTAAAGATGGTCAAGGTGGAACTACCACCGATTTGGATGGAAACTTTGAATTGGAAGTTTCCGGTAATGCAGTTCTTGTTATAAGCTATGTTGGTTATAATGAACGCGAAGTCGCAGTCCGTAATCGTGCTGTTATTGAACCCATTCAATTGCAGATGAGTGATTTGGTTTTGGAACAAGTGGTTGTAGTCGGTTATGGTACACAGAAGAAGTCCGATTTGACCGGTTCTGTAGCTGTAGTCGATGCAGAAGCTCTGAAGCAGGTGTCGCATTCCAATATATCTTCCATGCTCGAAGGTAAGGTTCCGGGCGTACAGATTACTTCCGACGGACAGCCTGGTGCCGACCCTACAGTACGTATCCGTGGTATCGGATCATTTGGAAGTACTGCGCCTCTTTATGTGATAGACGGTGTTCCTATGGGAACTTCTATCCGTGATTTCTCTTCAAATGATATTGAGACTATCCAGGTGTTGAAAGATGCTTCGGCTGCAGCCATATACGGATCACGTGCAGCTAATGGTGTGGTTATCATTACTACCAAGCGTGGTCAGAAAGATCAGCCGCTGAAAGTGGATTATAATGGATATTTTGGTGTTGATAATATATCAAAGGGCGTTTATGATGTGATGGATGCCGACCAATACAGCCAATACCTTGGTCAGGCTTGTCTGAACTCGAACACTCCTTTACCTGGAGGATATCATCTTGATAGCACTACGGGTAAATACCGTTTCCAGGATGATACAAATACAGACTGGTTTGATGAAGTCTTCAAAACCGGTATCCGTCAGAATCATAATGTAAATCTTTCAGGAGGTAGTTCACGCAGTACCTATAATGTATCATTGGACTATTTTAGCCAGAAAGGTACACTTGAAGGAGCAGGTCCTAATTATGAACGTTTTACGGCGCGTGTAAATAATTCTATGGATACTAAATTCGTAAAGTTCCATACCAGTTTTGTTTATTCTCATTCTGATCAGGATAATATGGGTATGTCCAATGCTTCCGAATATGTTCAGGGATTGTATGGCGATGTTACAAACGTTTTGCGTGGAACTTTATTAATGCAGCCTACCATCAAGGCATACGACGAATCGACATGGGTGCTTGATGATGTTGTGGGAATAGGAAACGGATTCAATTACGATGCTTATGGTTATGGCGTTTATTTTGATACAGTTCATGGAGATATTTCGGCGTCAAATCCTTTGTTGATCAATAACCTGTTGCAGCGTAACACTCGTGTTGACCGTTTTGTCGGTACAGGATCTGCAGATGTGGATTTGCTTAAGATGATTGGTGTTGATAGTAAAAACCATAAATTGAATTATAAGATAAATTTGTCATACAGTAAGACTCATTGCAAAGATTTTACATGGATTCCTGCATGGGTACAGAGTAACCGTGTTTATCTTGCCAAGAGTAATGAACGTTTGACTAAGGGCTCACGCGATTACTCGGATGCCCTTATTGAAAACATCCTTACTTACGACGGAACAATAGGTAAACATCATATAAATGTCGTGGCAGGTCAGACATATCAGGAAGAGAATACTGATTTGCTTACAGGATGGGGAATTAACTTTACAGAGCCTTATTTCCTCCAGCTACAGAATGCTGCGGATACTTATTCCGAAAGTTTTGAATATAAACATGCCATCTTGTCTTATATAGGCCGTGTCAATTACAACTATGACGACAGATATTTGTTCTCTGCTACAGTACGTAGAGATGCCAGCTCCCGTTTGTCTAAGAATATTCGTTGGGGAACATTCCCGTCTGTATCTTTAGGTTGGCGTTTCGATAAGGAGAGTTTCTTCCCGTTCAACGAAGATGTTGTCAACATGTTCAAAGTCCGTGGTAGTTATGGTGAACTTGGTAACGAGAACATCGGTGAGTACATGTATCAGGCGGTAATGTCACGAAATAACATGACATACAACTTCAATAATTCTCCAATAACCGGTTCTGCAATTTCTACTTTTGTGGACAATAACTTGGCTTGGGAAAAGAAGAAAACATATAATGTCGGTGTTGACCTCGCATTCTTCCGCAACCGTCTGGAATTTACAGCTGAGTGGTATAAGAATACCAGTGAAGATTTGCTTTATGCAGTTCCTGTTCCTGAACAGGCAGGTGTTTCAAATACTACAGTAACAATGAATGCTGCATCAATGGAAAACTCTGGTTTCGAGTTCTCTGCTACTTATCGTAATCATGATAATCCTTTCAAATACGAAGTCTCTGCCAATCTCAGTACATTGAAAAACCGCGTAACTTCATTAGGATTTGGAACAGATTCCTATATCACAGGTTCCTATATTACTAATGTAGGCGAGGAAATAGGTCAGTTCTATGGTTGGGTTTATGAAGGAATAGCACGTACACAAGCAGATCTTGACAATCATGCGGTTCAGGAAGGAGCTCAGATAGGCGATTGTCTATATAAGGATATCAGTGGACCGGACGGAACACCTGACGGTAAAGTTGACTCATACGACCAGACAGTGCTTGGCAGTGGTTTGCCTAAAGTTAATTTCGGTCTTAGTGCCCGTTTTGAGTATAAAGGATTTGATTTGAGCATCGCTACTTTCGGCGCGCTTAATTATCATGTAAGTGATGATATTTACAATTCATTGAATTCTTGCTATGGATGGGGCAATAAAGATGTTGCCATGCTTGATGCCAATCGTTTCAGCGAGGATGGCTCTACATACATATCAGATGTTCCTCGTACTTATGTAACCAATAGTGCCAGCCTGGCTTGGAATGATTTGTTCAGTTCACGTAAAATCCAGAACGCTGCTTATTGGAAGATAGCCAATGTTGAGCTGGGTTATAATTTCCCTGATAAGTGGTTCGGCAAGTATATATCTGATGTACGCTTGTATGTTTCAGGACAGAATCTTTACACATTCACAGGCTATAAAGGCTATAATGTGGATTATGCCGGCGGTACATTTACTCCGGGTTATAATTTCTGTTCTTTCCCGACTGCACGTACATTCATGTGTGGTATTCATTTTTCATTCTAATCATAATCAAGTATCTAAATACTAAAAACATTTCGTATGAAACTATATAAATATTCACTTGCTCTCATTTTAGGATTAGGCACTCTGTCTTCTTGTATTGACAGACTTGATTTGGTGAATCCTAACCAACAGACATCAAGTACTTTCGGATTTAATGCCGATGACTTGGAAGAGAGTGTTATTGCTGCTTATAACCATATACGTATGGAGGGTTCTTATGCCCGTGTAGGTTATACTATTGACGTATGTCGTGGCGATGAGGCTTGGAACTCATCACAAGTCTGGTATCTGCCATTTGATGATTTGAATGCGGAGGTAACTTCGGATATCACGTGGTGGCCCTGGAGAGAGTGGTATTATACAATTAATGTATGTAATTTCGCCATTTCACGTTGTGGCGATGATAACAGCCAGCTCTCGGAAAAGATGAAACGTATCAAGGGACAGGTACTTTTCATTCGTGGCTTGTCATATTATAATCTGGCAGGATATTACCAGAATCCACCTCTTATAACTGACTACGACAGTTATTCTTCATTGGATGGACTTTATGGAGCCAACAGTACTTATGATGAAGTCCTTGATCAGGTGGAAAAGGACTTCAAGGAGGCTATGGAGCTGTTGCCTTCGCGCGATGAAGGTGGCGAATGGGCTGGCGGACGTGCCACTTGCGGTGCGGCTGCAGGATACTATGCACGTACTCTTATGGTACGCCATAAGTTCAGCGAAGCTTTGACTGTACTTAAAGATATTATCGGCAAGAAGTACGGTACTTACAGACTGATGGACAATTATGGCGATAACTTCCGTGAAGGTTCAGCCTATGAAAATAATGATGAGAGTCTTTTCGAGGTTCAGTTCCTTGATTTTGGTTCGCAGGGTACAGATGATGAATGGACACCTGTAAATACCAGTCCTAACGCTACACAAGGTCATGCCATTGAAAGTAACTTTGGTCCTGGCATGTATGGTGGTTGGGCAGATATCTCGGCTTCTCCATGGCTATATAACTTGTTTAAAAGCGAACGTACTAAAAATGGTACTTTAGACCCCCGTCTATATTGGACAATTGGAACTTACGAATCGGATTGGGAGGGATTTGAATATGGAAATGTCGCTTATACAAATGTACTCTCACCTACAGATAATATTGTGACTAATAACAATTATGGCGGTCTGCCTATAGCCAAGAATACCAATCTTCGTACCGGACTGTATAATTCTGTTATCACAGGATTGAAATGTGGTATAAATTTGCGTCTGATGCGTTATTCTGATGTACTGTTGCGTGCAGCCGAATGTGAGAATGAAGTAAACGGTCCTACTCAGCAAGCTATAGACTGGATTAATGAAGTACGTGAACGTGTAGATTTGCCAGACCTGAAACTTGAGGATTTCAATACAGCCGACAAGCTGTTCGAACAGATAGCAAATGTAGAGCGTCCAAAAGAATTCGGTTGTGAGTTCGGCCGTGGGTTTGATTTGATTCGTTGGGGATTCTTCTATGACGAAGGTCGTCTGAACCAGCTTAAAGAACACGGCACATTCCGTCGTTCTACAGAGAATGTTAAAGATCCGGTCAGCTACAGTGATATTTCAAGCGATTCAGAGTTGAAGTGTTCATTTGATACATATTTGCCGGGACACGAATTCTTGCCTATTGTACAGAGCCTTATGAATAAGAACCCTAACTTGGAAGGAAACTCTGCAAACTTAAGTTCAGATAACTCTGTTTATTTCCAGGAAAAAGGATGGACTGTACGTCCGGTAGTGGATTTAAGCAAGTAGTTTAAGAATAGGAAGGCTTTAGTTAATTACTTTTTTATATAAAATAAAATGAGACATTTCAATAAAATATTATCCGTATGCGGTTCAATGGCTTTGGGCTTTCTTGCATTGACCGGTTGCGAAGGTGGTGAAATATACGAAGTTAACGCACCAGATTGGGTTTCAGAGAAAGTCGATTCTATAGCAAATGCCAATAAGGGAACAGAAGAGGTTCTTGAAGGTATGGAAGAAGATGTTTATACAATTGGGAATGCTGATTTTTCCAGTGGATGGTGGGCAGCATTTTCAAAATACTATGTAGTTCCGGATGGTGAGAAATGGAATGGGGTTTTCAATCTGCATATTAATCCTAGTGCTACTAACACATATAAGAATTTTGCTTTGATAATATGCTCCGATGCCGACCGTGGTGCTGAGGATTATAAGGAGTACGGGGCAATACGTTTCGATAATCAGCCTTCGGGCAATTCAGAGTGGGGCGATTATATTGACCGTTCATACGTAGAAAGTACACTTACTTTTGAGACAGATACTGATGCCGGTGTCGATAAATTAGGTGGAAAGGTTACATTGACAGTCGATAGAACCAATGCCGAGGCATTCACTGTTACGATGACAAACGGAGTGGTTACCAAGTCATATAAACAGCCTTATGCACTTGAAAACCTGAATGCCGATCCAAGTAATACCAACATACGCTGCTTCCTTGTACCTGAAGGTTCTTATATAGACTTCCTGCAATCGAATATTGAGCCTATAGGAGGATATACTACTGCAGAAGACAAGGAACCTGTATCAATGGAATTGCAGAACGTACCGGCAAGGGTTAATGTAGGAACAACTCTTGAAGATGCTATGGCAGATGTTACGGCAATAGTTTCTTTCGAAGAAGGTGTGACCAAGACTGTTACTGCTGCCGATTTGAGCTTTTCAGCCATTCCGGATATGGATACTCCAGGCGAGAAAATACTTGTAGCTGTTTACAACAAGACTTTTAAGGGAGAGAACTGTAATCAGCCGGTAATGGCTAATGCCACATTTGAAGTTGTAGAGAAAATAGTTTCTATAGAAGTTACATCTCAGCCTACACGTAATACATATTACGTTTATACTTCTGCTGCTACAGAAACTTTGACAGATAGAACATTGGCTTTTGATCCTACAGGTATGGTTGTCACTGCTACTTATGTTAATGGAACATCAAAACCTGTTGATAATTCTATACTTAGTTTCTCTACTGTTCCTGCCATAGAAGGCACTCAAACTGTTACAATATCTGCCGAGGATGGAGTGACAGCTCAAGTAAATGTTACTGTTGCCGAATCAGCAGTGTCTGAAGTGAACAATAGCATAGCCATGGTTGGAGCTGAAGACAATTCAACTGCATTTTGGGGCGCTTTCTCCGATGAGTTCAATGTCCCTGTAGGTGAAACCAAGTCAATCTCATTTACAAACTATAGCAGCATGGCAGGCAACTGGAATAACTTTGTTGTCGTACTTCGCGGAGCGGCATTGAATGAATATGGAGTGGTTCGTGCCGATAACTACGGATGGGGCAATGGTTATGCGGCTTGCCGTGCAGCCGGTACTCAAGGTGATTGGGCTACTTGGCTTGCGGGAATGAATGGAGCTGTGGTAACAGTCTATGTGACTAACTGCGGTAATGGCACAGCTGATGTACAGGCTATTATGCAGGGAACAACAGGAACAACTTCCACTCAATATTATTTGGGTATAAATACAGTCGATCCTGATGATTTGAATTTTGCATTGACAGTTGATGGTTGCCATCTCGTTTTCGATGTAGATTAACTTTGATTTAATTCCAATCCATGTCTTCCCATTTTTTAATTAATATGGCAAGGCATGGATTAAAAAAATAACTGAATGAAAAAAATATCATTTATTTGGACATTTATAGGGTTTCTATTCGTTCTGACCGCTTGTAGTGATAAAAATGACATAGAGTACGATAGCGGCAGTGATATTATAGTGACTAAGCCCGAAGTCCTGTCAGTTTCAGGAACATCATTCTCTGTAGCGTCTTCCGTCTCCGGCAATTCGGATGCGGTTGTAAAGAGAGGATTTTGTTATAGTGCCAATAATCAGACTCCCAATATTAATGATAATGTAGTAGATGCCGATGACAGTTTCAGTGCTACTGTTTCCGGTCTGATGGGTAATACTACATATTATGTTTGTGCCTATATTTATGCTGATAGTCGTTACACATATTCTGATGTACTTGCGGTAACTACAGAGAAACAAAGTCTTGATGCACAGCTGGACAATTATATTGCACCATCTTATGAAGACAATTATGTCAGTATTGCAGATTGGTCAAAACGTGGTCAGTGGAATTTGAGTAATGTACACGATCCTACTGTAGTCCTTGCTGAAGATGGATATTATTATATGTATCAGACAGATGCTTCTTATGGAAACGCTCATACTGCCGGCGGACATTTCCACGGACGTCGTTCTAAGAACTTGGTGGATTGGGAATATCTTGGCGGTACAATGCAGAATTTGCCAGACTGGGTTATTCCAAAGCTTAATGAAATACGTGCTGAAATGGGGCTGAGCGAAGTAACACCTGCAGTCTCTGATTTTGGTTACTGGGCACCTTGCGTCAGAAAAGTGAGGGATGGCCTGTATCGTATGTATTATTCCATAGTATGTCCCGGATATATTAATGGTAATGGCACTTGGAGTGAGCGTGCCTTTATAGGTTTGATGGAGAATGATAATCCTGCGAACAATGACGGTTGGATTGACAAAGGTTATGTCATCACGAACGCTTCTGATAAAGGGTTGAATTATAATGTCGCCGCAGATAATTGGGCTAATTGTTATTATAAGTGGAATGCTATTGATCCAAGTTATATTATTGATAATGACGGAAAACATTATCTGATATATGGCTCCTGGCATAGCGGCATCGCATTGGTGGAACTTGATGGAGAGACAGGAAAGGTAAAAGCCGAGTTGCCGAAACCTTGGGGAACCAATGATGATATTGCAGCTTATGGCAAGCTTATTGCCACACGCCAGATGGGTAACCGCTGGCAGGGTTCGGAAGGACCTGAGATTGTTTACCATGACGGATATTATTATTTATTCATGGCATACGACGCATTGGATGTGCCGTATAACACTCGTGTAGCCAGAGCTGCTGATATTGAAGGTCCTTATTTGGGAATTGACGGTACAGATATAACTAATGTGGGTGGTGATATTCTTCCTGTTGTGACTCATCCTTATAAATTTAATAAGAGTGACGGCTGGGTTGGTATTTCCCACTGCTGTGTTTTCGACGACGGTAATGGCAACTGGTATTTTGCTTCTCAGGGCCGTTTCCCCGCAAATGTTGGAGGTAATGCCTACAGCAATGCAATCATGATGGGACATGTACGAAGCATCAGATGGACTGAGGACGGATGGCCTTTGGTTATGCCTGAACGATATGGAGCTGTGCCAAAGGTGGCAATTAATGAGAGTGAGCTTGTAGGAAACTGGGAGCACATTGATTTGTCATACTCATACGCAAATCAAAGGACTTCTGTGACAATGACTCTCTCTGCCGACCATAAAGTATCTTCCGGAACTTGGGAAGGCGCCACATGGGAGTTCGACAGTAATAATTGTATCCTTAAGTTCGACAATGGTATAAAACTTTATTTGCAGCGTGAAACAGATTGGGAGGCATCGCCGCGAACACATACCATAGTATATGCCGGTTATGGCAATAATAAGACTTATTGGGGTAAGAAAGTTCAATAGGTATTTACAATATGTCGGTTATTACATAACGGGTTTATGTAAGTGTATCTAAAAAGAATGAGGCTGAAGTTTTGGATTCAGTCTCATTTTTTATTCGTACTTTTGTAATTCAGTATCTAACTTTTATGTTTTTCGTCATATAGTTACTGTTGCTTCAAAAATTCCTTCCCTTTGTCGGTGAGACGGTATTTCTGCCGAGGATGCTTTGGATTTTCCGGATAAAGAGGTTCTACCAGATTCTGTCTTATTGCAGGATATAGGTAAAGTTCCAAGAAATTACTTTTGTCTTTCAAGCCCATTATACTCATAATCTCTTTCGTAGCAACAGTATTTTCGCCAATTGCCACTAACACCCTTTCCACTTGTGGGGTAGCTGTGGTGGAGTTGATGGGTAGCTGTCGGGTAGCTGTCGGGTGTTGCCCGACTGCTCTCCTATGAAAAACGACCCATACGCTATTCCCGTCCGTATGAAACTCTGGGTCGGATATTCCCACACGACGACATTCGCTAATCATAAGACTGATGCCGCGTCCCCAACTTTCCAACACCTCACTTTTATACAAAACGTTCGCGATAATTAGGTTTTGCGGCTCTGAATTATGTCCGCTTAGCAGTTTTGAGGTCGGAATTTGGTATTGCCTCCCAAGCGTATTTTCCTCCACGCTGCATCAGAAGTTGGTTGTAAATCTCCTGTGGCATGGATGATGTCACGCTTTCAATGCGTTGGTAGGCACGTCCTTTATATGAGAATGGACGCATATAGCGTTGCTCTTCCGCTGACAAGGCTATGATGCTATTGTCGGTATCAGGAATGTCAATGCATGATATTTCAATGTTGGCAAACGGTTCTATACGCCGTATTGCTTCCGCAATATCACGTTTCGTCCTGTCACTCACTTTCTGTCCGATGATTTTCCCTTTGTCAGTCACACCAAACAAAACGATGCCTCCAGTACCATTCAGAAAAGCGCATAGTGTTTCCACTTCAATATTAAAATGTTCTTAATAAGAAAATCAATAATTGGGAAGGATATTATGACAGCCGTCCGTGGAAGGTCTTTGGAGAAGGACCGATTGCGGATTCTGATATAGCCCTGAATGCCCAGGGATTCAATGAAGGCGCTTATGGCGTTGCGACTTCCGAGGAAATCAGATTTACGCAAAAAGGGAATAACCTCTATGCCGTGGCTTTGGCATGGCCTGAAGATGGAATGATTGTAATAAAATCATTGTCGGAATCAAGCCGCCTGCTTAATGGTAAAATAAACACATAACGAAGTAGCGAAAAAGAGTAAAGCGTAGCGAACTGACTGAAAAAACGTTCGTTACGCTATATTTTCCCCTCGGCTGAAAGCCAAGGAAAAACAGAATATAGACAAACAGCGCAAACGTTCAGTTACTACATCATTACCTGAGTGACGGTGAGAATTTCTTGGAAAACCGATGTGTTTCACCGCTTGACATAATGTGTCATAACTGTCGATAACTCACTATAAATTAATTTTGTAACCAATAGAAAGTGAGTTATGAGAAGTACATTTAAGGTCTTGTTTTACGTGAAGAAAGGCAGTGAGAAATCCAACGGCAATCTGCCTTTGATGTGTCGTATTACGGTGGATGGAGAGATTAAACAGTTCAGTTGCAAGATGGATGTTCCTTTGCGTCTGTGGAACGTGAAGAACAACCGTGCTTCCGGCAAGAGTGTCGAGGCACAGCGAATCAACCATGCCGTTGACAAAATCCGTGTGGAGGTAAACCGCCGTTATCAGGAGCTGATGCAGACAGACGGTTATGTCACTGCTGCAAAGTTGAAAGATGTCTATCTCGGTATCGGCATCAAGCAGGAAACCCTGTTGAAGCTGTTTGAACAGCACAACAGCGAGTTTGCAAAGAAAGTCGGGCATAGCAGGGCAAAGGGTACGTTCCAACGCTATGTGACCGTCTGCAAACATATCCGTGAGTTTATTCCTCATACCTACAAGCGTGATGATATTCCGCTGAAAGAGTTGAACCTCTCGTTTATCAATGACTTTGAATATTTCCTCCGGACGGAAAAGAAATGTCGCACCAATGGAGCGTATTCAGCCCGAAAATCTTTCCACTTTCACGTCTGTACAATGGACGATGACGGCTACGGAAACAAACGACTGACGGAAAAGAATCGTCAAAAAAACAAACAATAATCTAAGCAGACCAAGGTGTACTATTCAAATGTCAATCAAAATAAAGGGATGCCATCTTTATAAGACAAATGGAAATGGTGGCAAACGGCAAACTGCACTCCCTCCAGAAAAGATTATCTTGCCTTGTGGCACGGTTTCCATTGCACTGCCCCTCTGCTTCACTTTCATTTCCCCAACTTCTACTTTTGTCGTGTTCCGAAGTTTAGTGCCAGGCTTCTTCTGCCGTCGACCTTTGTTTGCCTATTGTCCACGTAGGAGATATTTCCGATTGACTGATTTAATGAATGCAAGAATG
This sequence comes from Bacteroides caecigallinarum, assembly GCF_021530995.1. GTDB lineage: Bacteria > Bacteroidota > Bacteroidia > Bacteroidales > Bacteroidaceae > Phocaeicola > Phocaeicola faecigallinarum. Next base: position 6,438 of record NZ_JADYTF010000026.1, on the reverse strand, counting down.
TCTGACTGATTGGATGGTCATGTGGTTGAATGGTTGGTTGTGTTATTGAACTGTTGGTTATATGCAACCATCCATCCAATATCAATAGCTTTTGGCTATACTTAAAATTCGGACAAAATTCACCTGTTTTTCCAATCTTATTTTTATGTTCAAGCGAACATAGTAAGTTGTGTTTTGGGCTGCCAGAAATATTTCCGGCATCCCCAAACAACTTGCTGGAATCTTTTCCTCCAAAGTCGGGAAAGCTATCTTGAAAATAATGTGATTTGTGTAATTTGATAACATCTTATTGCGCTAAATCTTTATCATAATACGATGAAATATTCAATTATTTTGCATACCTTTGTCGCAAATTCAGTTAAATATGGCAAGTCAATCTATAAACCGAATAAAGGTTGCTTTGGCAGAGCAAAATAAAACCAATCGCTGGTTAGCCGAACAAATGGGTAAATCTGAAATAACAATTAGTAGATGGGTACAAAATAAAACTCAACCATCATTAGAGCAATTACTACAAGTTGCAAGTTTTTTATCAATTAGCCCTAAGGATTTAATAAATGAAGTCAATATGGGTTCTATACAAGACAAATCACAATGTATTGATATTTAGAATTCTACTACTCTGATAATATGTTTAGATATATAGATAATAAAGACAGAACATTCTTATTTGGAGCATATCGCGGAGAAAAATCGCAGTTGGAATGGATTCTTGGAAAGCAACCTCATAGGTACGAGAAACTTTACAATATCCGTTTCAATAAAGATTTGTTTTCACAGCGAAGAGGCGGAGTTATGTCAGAGCAATTGCCAGATTACGTTCTCATATACAATACGCAGAATCCACAAGACGGCTACCATCTTTTTCCATGCATAAGTTCATCAATTAAGGAGCAGAGTGATATGGAAGCGCTTGGCTATCCTAATCCGGATGGTAGCTATGTTGTCTATTCTTTGGGTGACGAATTACTTTCAGAGCCTCTTGATATTCAAAAGTTAATACTAATGGCATTACCTCCAAACAATATCAATGTGCCCTTTTCGCCTGTCATCCTAAAAGGCAAGGATATCGCAAATATGGTTGATAAAACTAAGCCAAGTCCTGCTGTTGCAGAAGTTAAACAAGAGCATATTCTGCGATTCATTGACCTATTTGCAGGTATTGGCGGCATCCGTTGCGGTCTTGAACAAGCTGCGCTGGAGAAAGGTCTGAATCCTGTTTGTGTAATGACATCTGAAATAAAGCCTTATGCTGTTAGTGTTTTAAAAGAAAACCATCCGGCTGAAACCATCACTGGAGATATTACCAAAGTCGATACAAAAAACATCCCGGATTTTGACATCCTATGTGCAGGATTCCCGTGTCAGGCATTCAGTTCTGCTGGCAAACGCCAAGGATTTGCTGACACTCGTGGAACTATGTTCTTTGAAGTGGAACGCATACTACGTGATAAAAAGCCAAAAGGATTCATACTTGAAAATGTTGAAGGACTTGTAAATCACGATGGCGGCAAGACCCTCCAAGTCATTATTGACAGACTTCATGCATTGAAGTATAAATTTGACTTCCGTGTTCTGAATTCAAAATACTTTGGAGTACCGCAGGAAAGGAAAAGAATTTACATCGTAGGCAGCCTTGACAGCAAGCCTAATCTTGATAATTTCCCCATTAAAGAGACAAAGTTAGGAGAGATTCTTGAATCCGGGATGCCTACTGAGGATACCCCATTTATCAGGACATTGCTCAAACACTTCTCTGTAGAGCAACTTTATGGTAAGGCAATCAAGGATAAAAGAGGTGGGGACACCAACATACATAGTTGGGATTTGGAAATCAAAGGTCCAGTTTCAGCAAAGCAGAAGAAACTCCTTGATACGATTCTCACTGAGCGCAGAAAGAAAAAATGGGCTGAAATCATAGGAATTGACTGGATGGACGGTATGCCTTTAACACTCGAACAGATTCGTACATTTTATGATGATCCTAAGCTTGAGGATATGTTGGAGGATCTGACAAACAAAGGCTATCTGAAATTTGAACATCCAAAGAAATTGATCCGAGACAAGAGCGATAACGGAGTGATAACAACACATCGGGAATATGACACAACAAAACCGAAAGGCTACAACATAGTTGCAGGCAAATTGAGTTTTGAAATAAACAAAGTTATGTCTCCAGATGAAATTTCACCGACTCTTGTCGCTATGGATATGCAGAAATTGTATGTCGGGGACAACGGCGGTCTCCGAAAACTCACATTGCGTGAAGGACTGAGATTATGCGGATATCCGGACGAAATAAAATTCAATGTGAGCGAAAAAGATGGTTTTGACTTATTGGGCAATACTGTCGTAGTGCCTGTTATCAAGGCCGTAGCCGAAAGATTACTCGATACAATAACATTATAACTCTGACAATATGAAACTTACAGCAGAACAAGTTTATGATAAGCTCGTTAATGACGACAAAATCCTAACCCAAAAGGGTCGAATTACTTTTACTTTGGGCGACATCGACATCATTGTAAAACAGCGTGATGTCGTTGGCAATATTATGCAAGAATGGATTGAGGGATGGCTCAAGAAAAATAACATTGATTATTCTCTAAACGACAATACTCAGATGCCTCCAGACTTCTATCTTGATCCGGAGAACAAGAAAGAAGGGCTAATGGAAATAAAAGCATTCAACTATAGAGGCAGCCCTGGCTTCGATATTGCTGATTTCAGAATGTATGCCCGTGAGATATCAGAAAAGCCGTGGATGCTCAATGTAACATATCTGATTTTCGGATATGAAATGTCTGATGAAGGTGTTGTTACGATAAAACAAATTTGGCAGAAGAAAGTATGGGAAATGTCAAGACCAATGAAATCTGGTAACAACAAAACTGTATGGCCGATAAATCTGCAAATCAAAGAAGGTACCGTACACAAAATGCGTCCCGCGAAATGGTATGGTAAGGCTACAAGTTTCTCCATTTTCGAAAATATGGAAGATTTTCTGGCTGCAATGGAAGAAACTATGTATAAGAACAAAGACACTCATGATGATGCTCCCGACTGGCTTCAGAAAGTCCTTGACAACTACGAAAAGCACTACGGCATCAGACTCCAGATTCCAAGATGGAGCGAAATTGCCTCAAAGTATGTGAATAGATAATTACATTATCGCGAATGATAAAGAGTAAGTTTATAAGAAAAGTGAAAGAAGTACAAGAAATCAACGCCACACATCCGATATGATTGCCTTACTTAACTATCCTAAATTGAAATAGTATGTGGTCAGATAATGAAACAACGCAAGATTTGCTTGGCTATCAAGTTCATGCAGATTTACTCAAAAAAAATAATCTTAAATGATGCTATGCTGCCAATCTCCATAGGCGTTTTTGGAAATTGGGGTTCAGGAAAAAGTAGTTTGATGTTATTACTTCAGCAGTCACTGCAAGAATGGGGGGAATCTCAACAAGACAAACATAAGGAATCTCAACAAAATGAGCATCATAATCCTATAATACTACAAGTGTATTTTAATAGCTGGCAGTTTGAGAGCTATGACTCGACAAAACTGACAATGATAGAAAGCATATTAGAAGCACTTGACAAAGATATTAATGAGCGAAAAGATGTATTTGAACGAGTAGATGATTTTCTTGTAAGAATAAATTTTTTGAAAGCTGGTGTATTCATTTTGAAGAAAGCCTATGAGAATCTCACACCAGATTGGCTAAAGAAATGGTTGCCTACAAAGGAAGATGTTGATAAAATAATAGGTAAGGATAAATACAATAATCTACTTGAGGATGTAACCAAAGGCAATACATCGAAATTTATAGCAACCTTCAGAGAACTCTTTGAAGAATTAGTTGAAGATATGGGCTATAAGGCTGTAATTGTTTATATTGATGATTTGGATAGATGTGACCCTAAAAGAATCATTGGGTGTTTGGAAGCAGTCAAATTATTTGTAAATGTAAGGAAAACAGCTTTTGTCATAGGTGCAGATGAACGTATTATTGAATATGCCATTAGTCAACATTATCCTATTCAAATGAAGAAAGAGGATATATCCAGCCCGTTTTCTGATTACTTGGAGAAACTCATCCAATTGCCATACAAGCTGCCACGCTTATCAGACAATGAGCAAGAGACTTATATCACGCTCCTTCTGTGTAAAAATCACTTAAATAAAACTCAATTCGATGAAATTCATCAAAAATACCTGAACTTTAGAAGGACAGACAAACATTCAAAATAAATGAAGTCGAGTTGCTTGGGTATGGTAAGGTCGATTTCATCCGGACAGAAAAAGGTCTTGAGGTTAATCTGCCGGAGGCGGGACTTAATGAAATAGCTCCGGTTTTGAAGATACGGCTATAGTCTTTTCAGGTAGTTAAAAAAACGATTTTGCGTTTTTGAAAAACGCGGGCAAATTCGAGTTTAAACGTGGGCAAGTTTTGGTTTAAATTTGCCCACGTTTTTTTTAGGTTTGCCCACGCTTTTTTTTCATTGCTTCGGATGAAGATTTTGATGAATATAAAAATAGATATCAAGTACTTTTTGTATATTTGACCGAAGTATAAACATACGATTTTTATATGAGGTTACATTATATATTCATTATACTATTATATATATCATTATCTGTAAATTCTAAGGAATCCACACTGCCGTCACTGATTCTGCGTGAAATTTCAGTTACCCCCGAGGAACTTCTGGAGGAACTCGACAGCATGGAAAACACAGGCAGGTACAAGGAATATAAGATAAACTATCTGCGCAGTTATGCTTATTACTCATTATGTAAATACAACAGGGCGTCCATATATGCCGATTCGGTACTTCATTCCGAGGAGGCGCGCAATGATTCCGCCATCATGTTCCGTACAATTGTAATAGCTGCCGAGTCGTATGCGTTGTCGTCACGCCTTATGGATGCTGCCAATATGGTGACGGCAGCATTGTCATATTCGCGTAGAACCGGTGATACCAGTCTCGAGGCCAATATGATGTATGTCCAGGGTATTATATGGAACAGGATGGGACTTTATGAGAAGTCGTACAAGATAATAGAAGATGCAATATCTATATTTAACGGTAAGACAGACATAGGCAGCAAGTTGCGTATATCTGCTATTCTTGACATGCTGGCCGATTTTTATATCGATTCCGGCCTTTACGAAAAGGCATGGCAAGTATGCGAACGTAGTGGTGATTTCCTGAAGCGTTTTGAAAACAGCGATGAGATAAATCCCATTCTTATTGACCGGATGTATGGAGTGTATTACAGTAAGATGGCATACCTGTCATTGAAGTTGAACAGGCATACACTGGCTAACGATTATTATCTTCGGTATAAAGCCACAAGAATGTCCGGCACATTGATGGGAGCGCTCGAGATTAATCCTTATCTGTTGCTGATAGGCCGGTATGAAGATGTCATAAGCAACAATAAGGCTTTTTTCCTGACTACTGATAATGCCGATACGGTTTCAGTAGTATACAGGCGTTCTCTTTTACAGGATGCCATATCATTAAAAAGACTTGGAAAGTATGAATATGCATACCGTTGCCTGGAGAAATATAATAATATAATCGAATCCTATCGTAGGAATATCGATGCCAACCGTCTGTTTGAGTTGTATAAGGCCGCTGACTATATCAGGTACGAGGCTGGTATAGAAGCTGCCAGGAACGAACTGAAATCTCGTCAGAATCTAATTGTCGCATTGTTTGTTCTGATAGGTTTCTTAATATTATTCCTGATATTTATACTCATGGAACGCATGATGTTGAGGAAAAAGAATCGTGATATCTCAAGATTGATTGTCGAGCTGAATAAGTCTATGGAATCGTCCGTCAACGAATTGGAGAAATCGGATGATGTCCGTTCGGCGGAGGTCGTTGAACCTGTCAGGTCCAAGTCTCCTGAAGAAGCCTTCAGCAAGGCTGATTTGAACAAGATGTCAAATGAGGCTTTGTTCCGAAGATTTGATTCGATTGTGATGAATGAACGCCTTTATCTTGACTATAATCTCCAGCGCGACTATTATGCGTCTGTGATGGGCGTTGACCGCAACCGTTTTGCTACGGTTATTAAGGAGGCCACCGATGGAGGTAATCTTAGCACTTATCTCAATAACATGCGCCTTAACTATTCTGTCACTCTGTTCCGCGAACATCCTGAAATGTCAATCAGCGAGGTTGGCGATGCCAGTGCGATACCAAACATTTCCACCTTCTACCGCCTTTTTAAGGAAAAGTATGGTCTTAGCCCCAAAATGTTCATCGAACAATTGAAATCGGAAGGGTAAATTATATAGGTTTTCTTAATAAATCTGCTTCCTGTTCCAAAATAGTCATAAAAACACCGTTTTATACAATTTGAGAAATGTGTCAAATTGTATAAAACGGTGATAATTAACGTGTTTACCC
>NZ_JADYTF010000264.1 GCF_021530995.1 Bacteroides caecigallinarum | reverse complement strand
GGAACTTCGTTCTTTGATAAGGATGAGAAACCTGATAGTAAAAGACAGCACCCGTGCGAAGAACCGCATCAAGTCTCTTCTTCGTTTTCATGGCGTAGAGATACCGGAAGAGTTTACCCGCTGCTCCATTGGCTGTTGGTCCAAACGCTTCCTTTCCTGGTTACAGGCTCTTGAACTGTCCACTGAGTATGGCAAGAAGACTTTGGAACTGCACCTGGAACAGTTCGTGCGTCTTCGTAAGATGCTTCTACAGGAGACACGTGCCATCCGTGAGATTTCACGTAAAGCTCCTTTTGAGAAGCCGATACGCTTTCTGACTTCTGTTCCCGGAATAGGCGTTACTACAGCTGCCACCCTGATGGTTGAGCTTGATGATATAGTGCGTTTTAAGAATGCTGACCATCTGGCTTCTTTCATCGGTCTGGTACCAATGTGTCATTCGAGCGGTGAAAGTAACGGCACAGGAGATATAACTGTACGCCGGCATTTCATGCTTCGGTGTCTTTTGATAGAAGCCGCATGGATTGCAATCCGCAAGGATCCTGCAATGACCGTAGCCTATACGGAATACCGTAAACGTATGAATCCTCAGAAATCAATTGTAAAGATAGCCAGACGGCTTGTAAACAGAATATACTATGTACTCAAACATGAAAAGGAATATATACCGTGTGTTGTCAAATGATACAGAATCCTATAAGGTAAAACAGCTTTCT
>NZ_JADYTF010000263.1 GCF_021530995.1 Bacteroides caecigallinarum | reverse complement strand
AGTATATACAACCTCAGTAGGTAATCCTAATTTCTCAAGATCTAAATTACCTGCTGATACTTTGTAATAGTAGAATCCGATAAGCAGTACAGTTGAATTCTTATATTTCGCAAAAATTTCTTCATCCGACATTTTCTTATTAGAAAGGACAACTGCAGGATCATTACTATCACTATTACCATTATGAGGCCAATAATGATATATGCCATAAAAAGCGCCGCATAATAACAATATAACTGAAATTATTGTTACTATTTTTCGATAATTAAATGTTTTTCCTTCTTCATAAGGGTTGGGAACTGATACGCCTGCGCATAAGATTTTATCACCTTTTTTTAGTTTTATGTCTTGATTAGATGGAATTGGTTGTCCGTTTACGGTTGTCCCATTTCTACTATGATCTTGGATATACCATTTCTTGTCACTCATTTTTTTAAAGGTTGCATGAAAACGACTGACCTTATCTCCTTGCAACTGATATTTATTCCTAAAATTTGTTCCAATACCTCGCATCTCTTTTACCTTTGTTAAATCAGGCATAGGAAATACTGGTATAGTTTTCCAGTCCAATGTTACATCCGCAAATCTAATCGAGTCTCCTCTTTTTATTGGTATGTCCTTATTGGGTTGTAATCTTTGATCATTTAGATAAGTTCCATTCCTGCTTCCTTTATCTGTTAAAAGGATGTCACCATTATCTAACATTAAAATCTCTGCATGATAGCCACTTACAAAT
>NZ_JADYTF010000262.1 GCF_021530995.1 Bacteroides caecigallinarum | reverse complement strand
TTATAGGACTCCCGATAGGCGGCAAAAAGGTGATAATCCGCATGAAAGTCCAACGCTATAAGTGCAAGAATCAGGATTGTGATTATGACCGTCAGGAGAGCATACCCTTTGCCACGGGTAGTTGCGGTTACACCCATCGTTTCGCGAAATATGTAGTGGGTCTGTTAAGGAGCATGACCTTGAAAGACGCAGCCAATCTCCTGGGCGTATCCTGGGATACCGTCAAGGATATCCATACGCGTCATCTTGAATACCATTACGCGCCTCCTTCCCTTGAGGGAGTGGACAGCATCGGCATAGATGAATTTGCGGTCAGGAAAGGACATGTGTACAAGACAATCGTGGTTGACCTGAAGAGTGGCCGTATTCTCTATGTCGGTAACGGCAAAGGAGCAGACGCCCTGGATGGCTTTTGGAAACGGATCAGAAGAAAAGGCGTTGACATCAAGTATATTGCAACAGATCTCTCCGCCGCCTTCATCTCCTCTGTATATGAAAATTGCCCGAATGCGGTGCACGTGTTTGACCATTTCCATGTGGTAAAGCTTATGAACGAGAAGCTGGATGAAATACGCAGGGTGCAATACCACATGGAAAAAGACATCAACAAACGCAAGGTGTTGAAAGGTACGCGATACCTGTTACTGAGTAATGGGGCGGATATCTTCGACAAGGAGTATAAGACACGGCTTGACAACGCGCTGGATATGAACAAGCCCCTGTCGCAGGCATACTACCTGA
>NZ_JADYTF010000261.1 GCF_021530995.1 Bacteroides caecigallinarum | reverse complement strand
CTATTAAAATCTCAAATGATTATGGATAAAGAAGTTTTGGATTTTGTAACATTTTGCATCAGCTCATTGGCTGTACATCTTCATCTATCACAGAGAGAAGTTTATAAACGGCTTAAAGAATCAGGGATACTGTATGGATACATTGTCCCCTCATACGATGTACTGCATACATTTGGTTCGCGTTATCTGATGGAAGACTTGACTGATTATATGAAAGAGAAAGGAGTTTTGTAATCATGAAAGTATATCATGCTTCAAGTGTAATAGTAGAAAATCCGGATACAATACATTCAATGGAATATCTTGATTTCGGACAGGGATTTTACATTACAACAATACGTGAGCAGGCTGAAAAATACGCACAACGTTTCCTGCGTAGAGGTAAACCTGCTTGGCTCAATATTTATGAATTAAGTTATAATATTGATAAATGGAAATTACTTCGTTTTGATTCATACAACAGTGATTGGTTGGATTATGTCGCAAATTGTCGTATAGGAAAACCTGTAGAACTTTATGATATGATTATTGGAGGTATTGCCAACGATCGTGTTATTTTAACATTAGACAGATATTTCGCAGGTGAATTATCCAAAGAGCAAGCGTTAGGTTTATTGAAATACGAAAAGCCAAATATCCAATTATGTATTCGGTCACAACAAATGATAGATGAATGTTTAACTTATATTGAAAGTATTAAATTATGACAGGAGTTTCAAAACAAATATATAAAGGAGTAAAATGCTCAAACATAATATCAAGCTTGAG
>NZ_JADYTF010000260.1 GCF_021530995.1 Bacteroides caecigallinarum | reverse complement strand
ACCGGCAAGCAGGGCGACCTGATGGGCGGCGGCATCACCGGCGGCTACCAGCTGCGCCTGAATGACGCCCTGTCGCTCGACTTCAGCGTGGCCGTGGGCTGCCTGCACGCGGATTATGAGAAATACACGGTCATCGACGGCGTGCGGGTGCGCCGTGGAACGGAAACAAAAAACTGGTGGGGCCCGGTTAACGCGGGTGTCACCTTGGTATGGAAAATATATTAGAAAATCATGAATATGTTCAGAAAGAAAACAGGCGATTATTTGGACAAGTGTAGCATCCTGCTGCACGGGTATAAACTTTTTGCAGTCCTCCTCCTTGCCTTCGGCATGGCGGCGTGCGACGACGACAACACGGTTCCCGAACCGACCTCTACCTTCAAGCTGCACATCGGCGAGGGAAACATCGTGCCGATGGATTTGGGAGCCCCTGACAACTATCCTCCCGCATACATGGCGGTGCTGGTCATGGAGGATTTGCCTGCCGACGAGAAAATCATCTACGAGGGTAGTGTCTATTCAACCGAGAACCCGGAACCGGACTTGAGCGACTGCGTTTTCATTAATGACTATTCGGATTACGAGCCGTTCCTGAACTGGGACTGGGAGAAGGAGCCGCTGTATTGGCGGTGCCTGTACCTCCTCCATCCGCTGCCCGGCACGACGTATTACGTGCGGGGCTATGTGCAGACAAACAAGGCGGAGTACTATTCCAACACGGTTGAAATCCGCTCCAGCCTCACAGCACCGGTGGCGGAGAACCCCGACGCCTACGAGATACCCGTCATCTTCCACCTCTTTCCGGATGC
>NZ_JADYTF010000259.1 GCF_021530995.1 Bacteroides caecigallinarum | reverse complement strand
AGAAAATGGGTAAGGATGTACAGGAAGGCGATGCATTTATATTTATCAATAAATCATTGACCAACATGAAAATACTCCATGCCGAATACGGTGGGCTGGTGATATATAATATGAGACTTGAGAGTGGTACTTTCCGTTTGTCTGATATTGACTGTGAAGACTCTTCCGCTTCACTCTCCATCAACTGGTCAGAATTGACATTGATAGTGCATGGTATATCACCTTCAGAGACGAAAAGAGCACCACGCTGGTCTCCTAAAAAGGAGTGATCGTATAGTAAAATAATGTTCAAATCCTTCTGTATGTCAGGTGTTTTTCGTACCTTTACAGTAAATAAAAGATACGGAAAATGGCAGAAGATCCAAATTTTAAAATAGCACTTGAGGCAGTCCTTCGTGACCGTGATGACCTGTACCGACGTCTTATGCAGGCAGAAAGGAAGATTAAAGAAATGTCTGACCTGCAGGCCATGAAAGACTCATACGAAGCCAGGCTGTCAGAGAAAGACAAAATCATTGAAGCTAAGGATAAAGCCATTGAATCCAAGGACAATCGTATTGCATCGTTGGAACGTAAACTGGAGTATCTTCAGAGGAAAGTCTGGGGAGCAATGTCTGAAAAAAGAAAACTCCCTGATGACCCAAACCAATTGAAACTTGACTTCGACAAGATGGATATGACTCCAGAGGAGGAAGAGGCAGCCCGCCAGGCCATAAAAGAGGTAAGCGAGTATAAGCGGATTAAGGTCAGGGAACACGAGAAAAAAGTTCCCGTCCGCCAAAAGCTGCCTGAGCATCTCCGCCGTGAGGAAGAACATATCTATCCGGA
>NZ_JADYTF010000025.1 GCF_021530995.1 Bacteroides caecigallinarum | reverse complement strand
GTATTATGAAACATATATACTGGAAAGGTGTATGGAGAAAGATTGATAAATTCTTTGAAAGAATTATTGACTGTATAATTATCTTTTTCGGTTGAGAAGGGTAAGATAACAATTATAGGTATAGAATCAATAAAAGCGGTCAGAATCAACTGACCGCTTTTATATTATGTTATCATTCCAAAACTTCGTAACTGCTTATCTGTATCGGCATATCAAGATTATGGAGTACTTTTTCAAGCATTATACCGTCAAGGTTATTGTATTCATAACCAAATGTGGCACGTATTCCCTGGAGGATGAATTGTGTGGCTCTGTCTAGTGCTATCGGCAGACTGTCACCTTGCATCAATGAACCTGTTATTACACTTGTAAATGTATCTCCAGTACCCGGATAGTGTGCCGGCAGATAAGGGCATGTCACTTTCCAGTATCTGTTCCCGTGGCGGTTATATGCAAAAACTGAAGTCATATGTGCGTTTTCAGGCACAGGCACACTTGTTGCTATCACAATGTCCGGTCCTGCGTCAGAGAGTTGTTTGAGATATGATTTCATCTCCTGCACGCTTACCTCGCTTTTGTATTCCATATCCAGGAGTTTGAAAACTTCTGTCATGTTGGGGGTAATGACATCTGCATATTTTATTAGCTTCTTCATCTCTGTCACCATATCTTCTGTTATTCCTTTGTACAGATTGCCGTTGTCGCCAAGTACAGGGTCTACTACTACCATATCTTGCGGACGGCGGAACTTCGATATGAAATTCTCTACTATCTGTACTTGTTGCGGTGAGCCAAGATAGCCTGTGTAGAATGTATCGAACTTCATATCAAGCTTTTCCCAGCTATCTATTATTCGTTTCATTTCCTCAGTCAGGTCAAGGAACGAGTAATGTGGATATTGTGTATGTGCCGAGAGGACTGCCGTGGGAAGTGGACATACTTGTATTCCCATTGAGGAAAGGATGGGAATCACAGCCATGAGCGACACTCTTCCTGCACCGGACAGGTCGTGTACCGCTGCCACACGTTTTACGTGGCTTTGCAGATATGTTTTCTGCATGCCCGAATCTGATGCTGGCGTATGCACTATAGTAGGCTTTTTCTTTTTCATTCCTGATTTCTGCCATGCAGCCTTTCTGGCTTGATATTGCTCGTATTTGTTTTCTATATAATTGTCTGCCATATATCTTTATGATTATCGTTGCAAAGTACGTCACTTTTTGGGTACGAGACAAATATTTTGCATAATTTTCGTATTTTTGCATTAACACATTAAATCATTACAATATATGGATATCCGTACAATACTGAATAATCTGAAAATAGAAGAGTTGAACGCTATGCAGCAGGCAGCTGTAGATGCTTATAAGGAAGGAAACGATATAGTGCTACTTTCGCCCACAGGCTCCGGAAAGACATTGGCCTATCTTATTCCGCTCGTGCAGACATTGAAGAAGGATGCCGAGGGTGTACAGGCTGTAGTGCTTGTTCCGTCGCGTGAGTTGGCATTGCAGATAGAACAGGTCTTCAAGGGCATGGGTACGGACTTCCAGGTAATGAGTTGCTATGGAGGACGTCCGGCTATGGACGAACACCGCACAATGAAAGGTATACGTCCGTCCGTGATTATCGGTACACCGGGACGTATGAATGACCATCTTGGAAAAGGTAATATAGATGCCTCTACAGTGCGTGTACTTGTTATTGATGAGTTCGACAAATGTCTGGAATTCGGATTCCAGGAGGAAATGGCAGATGTGATAGGCAAGTTGCCTAATCTGCGCAGGAGGTTCCTTCTTTCTGCTACTGATGCCGAAGAGATACCACATTTTACTGGAGTAAACAAGAGTGTAAGGCTGAATTTTCTGAATGCGGATGAGCAATTGTCGGACAGACTTCATTTATATAAGGTAGAATCGCCGGTAAAGGACAAACTGGAGACATTATATAAATTGGTGTGTAATTTAGGATCGGAACAGACACTTGTGTTCTGCAATCATCGCGAGAGTGTGGACAGGGTAGGCAAGTATCTGCATTCAATGAAGGTTTATTGCGAAATTTTTCACGGTGGGATGGATCAGGACGACCGCGAGAGAGCGCTTTATAAGTTCAGGAACGGCAGTTGTAATATATTTATCTCAACTGATCTTGCTGCTCGCGGACTTGATATCTCGGGTATAAAGAATGTAGTCCACTATCATCTGCCTATAGCTGAAGATGGGTTTATACACCGAAACGGACGTACTGCAAGATGGGATGCCGAAGGTAGTGCATATATTATTATGTATTCTGAAGAGAAAGTTCCTGATTATCTTCCTACCGATATTGATGCATTTATTCTACCTGATATTACGCCTAAACCTTCGAAGCCGGAGTTTGTCACCTTATATATTGGTAAGGGTAAAAAAGACAAGATAAACAAGATAGATATCGTAGGTTTCCTGTTCAAGAAAGGTGGGCTTAATAAAGACGATGTGGGCAAGGTTGACGTTAAGGACCATTATGCTTTTGTGGCTATATCTAGAAAAAAGAGCCAACAAACGTTAAAGTTGATACAAAATGAAAAGATTAAGGGGGTAAAAACTTTGATAGAACTGGCAAAATGATATCTTTGTGTCAGATTACATACAGAATGACAGGTCACTGTCTCAATTTGCTATGGTTGGTTTCACAAAATACACCACGGTATAATAGTTATGTGTCAAAATGATAGTGAAATTATGCTTAACATCGTAAAATGAAAGATTTTTTCATTTGTAGGTGTAATTTTATTATATTAAAGTTTGGTTGTGTGGAAATAAATACATAAATTCGCAATCGTTAGATATTAAAATATATGTAAAACCAATTAAACAACTGCCAAATGAAAAAACATAATTTTAATGCGGGACCATCTATTTTGCCTCGCGAAGTAATAGAGAAAACAGCACAAGCTATATTGGATTTTAATGGCTCTGGACTTTCGTTGATGGAAATCAGTCATCGCGCAAAAGACTTTCAGCCGGTAGTGGACGAAGCAGTTGCTTTGTTTAAAGAGATATTAAATATCCCGGAAGGGTACTCAGTGATATTCCTTGGTGGCGGTGCAAGCCTTGAATTCTGTATGGTTCCATATAACTTCCTTGAAAAGAAAGCTGCTTATCTTAACACAGGTACTTGGGCTAAGAAAGCTTTGAAAGAAGCAAAAGCTTTCGGTGAAGCAGTGGAAGTCGCTTCATCAGAGAAAGACGGATATACATATATTCCTAAGGATTATGTAATTCCTGAAGATGCGGAATATTTCCATATTACCACCAACAATACTATCTATGGAACAGAATTGCATTCAGATCCTGAAGTGAATGTTCCTTTGATTGCGGATATGTCATCTGATATTTTCTCACGTCCTATCGATGTTTCAAAATACATCTGTATCTATGGCGGTGCTCAGAAAAATCTGGCTCCTGCGGGTGTTACTTTCGTAATTGTGAAAGATGAAGCGCTTGGCAAGGTTACACGTCATATCCCTACAATGCTTGACTATAAGACACACGTTGATAAGGGTTCAATGTTCAATACTCCTCCTGTAGTGCCCATCTATGCTGCATTGCAGACTTTGAGATGGATCAAAGCTCAGGGTGGTGTGGAAGAAATGCAGCGCAGAGCTAAGGAACGTGCTGAGTTGCTTTATGCTGAAATTGACCGCAACAAATTGTTCCGCGGTACAGTGACTGTGAAAGAAGACCGCTCACTGATGAACATCTGTTTCGTAATGGCCGATGAATACAAGGATTTGGAAGCCGACTTCCTGAAGTTTGCTACCGAACGTGGTATGGTGGGTATCAAAGGTCACCGTTCAGTAGGCGGATTCCGTGCTTCATGCTATAATGCTATGCCATTGGAAAGCGTTAAGGCTCTTATCGAGTGCATGCAGGAATTTGAAAAATTGCATTAATCCGTATTAATTATCAAATAGGGACGTGACGGAGACTTCTCTTTTCACGTCCTTTTTATCTTTATATCACTTAAATTTTACTACACATGAAAGTCTTGATTGCAACAGAAAAACCATTCGCCAAGGTTGCTGTGGATGGTATTCGTAAGGAAATAGAAGCAGCAGGTTATGAACTTGTATTGCTTGAGAAATATATAGAGAAGGCTCAATTACTGGATGCCGTAAAAGATGTAAACGCCATTATTATTCGAAGCGATATTGTGGATAAGGAAGTGCTTGACGCTGCCAAAGAACTGAAGATTGTAGTCCGTGCAGGTGCCGGATATGACAATGTTGATTTGGCTGAGGCTACGGCTCATGGAGTATGCGTGATGAATACTCCGGGACAGAACTCAAACGCTGTGGCAGAACTTGCTTTCGGTATGATGATTATGGCTGTCCGTAATTTCTATAACGGTAAGGCTGGTACAGAACTTATGGGCAAGAAACTTGGTATTCATGCATACGGTAACGTGGGACGTAATGTAGCCCGTATCGCCAAAGGTATCGGAATGGATATTTATGCTTACGATGCTTTCTGTCCTAAGGAAGCTATCAAGGCTGATGGTGTTACTCCTGTGGATTCAGCCGAAGAACTTTACAAGAATTGTGACGTAGTTTCTCTTCATATTCCTGCAACTCCTGAAACACGCAAATCAATCAATTACGATATGGTGAACTTGATGCCAAAGAACGGTTTGCTTGTCAATACCGCAAGAAAGGAAGTTATCGACGAAGAAGGACTTCTGAAACTGATGGAAGAACGTCAGGACTTGAAGTATGTAACAGACATCATGCCTGAAAAGAATGAAGAGTTTGCCGCTAAATGTGCCGGCAGATATTTCTCTACTCCTAAGAAAATGGGTGCACAGACTGCCGAGGCTAATATCAATGCAGGTATTGCCGCTGCAAAGCAGATTGTGGCTTACTTCAAGGATGGTTGCGAGAAATTCCGTGTAAACAAATAAAAATCATTGCCTATGGCTGTAATTAAACCTTTCAAGGGCGTACGCCCACCTAAATCAATGGTAGAGGAAGTGGCTTCCCGACCATACGATGTATTGAATTCAGAAGAGGCGCGTGAAGAGGCTAAGGGTAATGAAAAGTCATTATACCATATCATCAAGCCGGAAATAGATTTCCCGGTTGGAACTGACGAGCATGATTTAGCTGTATATGACAAAGCCGTTGAGAATTTCAAGATGTTCCAGGAAAAGGGATGGCTGGTGCAGGACGATAAAGAAAACTATTATGTATATGCACAGACCATGAACGGAAAGACTCAGTATGGTCTTGTTGTGGGCGCATACGTGCCTGACTATATGAATGGCGTAATAAAGAAGCATGAGCTTACACGCCGCGACAAGGAAGAGGACCGTATGAAGCATGTCCGTGTGAACAATGCGAACATCGAGCCTGTATTCTTTGCATATCCAGATAATGCCGAACTTGATTCCATTGTCGCTAAATATACAGCACGTGAGCCGGAGTATGATTTCATAGCTCCGGGCGACGGATTCGGTCATACATTATGGGTTATTGATGAAAAGGACGATATAGACAGGATTACTGCTTTGTTTGCTGATATGCCGGCTCTGTATATAGCCGACGGTCATCATAGAAGCGCCGCAGCAGCATTGGTAGGTGCCGAAAAAGCAGCCCAAAATCCAAATCACAAGGGCGATGAAGAATACAATTACTTCATGGCTGTATGTTTCCCTGCATCTCAATTGACTATTATTGATTACAACCGTGTGGTAAAGGATTTGAACGGTCTGACTGCCGAACAGTTCCTGAAAGCATTGGAGAAAGATTTCATCGTCGAAGAAAAAGGCGAAAGTATCTATAAGCCTTCATCACTTCATAATTTTTCATTGTATCTTGCCGGAAAGTGGTACAGTCTTACTGCAAAACCCGGTACATACGATGATAACGATCCGATAGGAGTGCTTGACGTGACAATATCTTCTAATCTCATTCTTGACGAAATACTTGACATCAAGGATTTGCGTTCGGACAAGAGGATTGATTTCGTTGGTGGAATCCGCGGGCTGGAAGAACTGAAACGCAGAGTGGACAGTGGTGAAATGGCTCTGGCTCTGGCACTGTATCCGGTATCAATGAAACAGTTGATGGACATTGCCGATACGGGAAATATCATGCCGCCGAAGACTACATGGTTCGAGCCTAAGCTTCGTTCGGGATTGATTATACATAAGTTGGAATGATGCCAGTATTTTTATTTTATTGATATTTGTTTGGGCCTGATGAAAATAAAGTGAACTAAGTTCACCTGTATTCATCAGGCGCAATTGTGTATATTGGAATATATAATACGGTTTAAACAATATTTTAATGTAGTCTGTATGTCTTTAAATTAGGTAATAATATTGGCCTGTAACTGTCTGTAGCATTTGATGCTTTCTCAGATAATGTTAGAAATAGGTTAACTAAATATAGTATTTGATATATTTTCGCTATATTTGTATCATATTAGCCTTTGTGAAATTTAAGGATGTAAGTGTCCGTTGATTTAATATATGAAGATAAATTTAAAATATATCTTATTAGTCATATCTTTTGTGTTGTCTGTTTATGCTTTATATGCCGAATCGTTTGACGGTATGTTTAGTGTTCGTCACATCGGGCGCACTGATGGATTGAGTAGCGAAAGAGTATTCTCGATAGTTGAGGATAATGACAATGTGATGTGGATTTCAACTAGAACTGGAGTGGACAGATATAATGGTCGTACAGTAAAAAATTATTCATTGTCTGCCAATTACTATTATGGTGATTTGGCAGGGAGAATAATCAGGCTTAATTTTGATAATAAACTGGGACTTTTGGCATACGATCATACAGGGAGAATATATAAATATCAACCGAATACGGACAGCTTTGAATTATATTTGTTTTTGGGTGAGTATATTGAGGGGGAAATTATTCTTAATAAAATATTTTCTGATGAAAATGGAACGCTTTGGTTTGGATTGAGTAGAGGATTATATTCGAAAAAGTCAGACGGTGCTTTATGTTGCGTTTTAGAAGACAATTATATAAATGACATAGCATGTTTGTGTGATTCTTTATTTGTTGGTACATCGAATGGAGTTTTTCGTTTATCATGTAGGGAAGATTCTGTTTCAAATCAACTTGTTGAAGATAAAAATGTACAAACTCTTTAT
Source organism: Bacteroides caecigallinarum (assembly GCF_021530995.1). Taxonomy (GTDB): domain Bacteria; phylum Bacteroidota; class Bacteroidia; order Bacteroidales; family Bacteroidaceae; genus Phocaeicola; species Phocaeicola faecigallinarum. The sequence continues at coordinate 27,186 of NZ_JADYTF010000025.1, read as the reverse complement.
ATAGATAAGTCTGAAAATAAGTTGTGGATTGGTACGTTCAACAGCGGATTGTGGACTCTGGATCTCGGAAATTATTCATTGCATCGTATAAAAGGTCAACATCTGTCTTTTTTAAATCCTATTCGCGCCATTACTCCTTATGACAATAACAGAATACTTGTTGGAATAGACGGTGGCGGAGTATATTTTGTGGACAAACAGACCTCAGAAACAAAGTTGTTTGTAAATACAGAGGATAGTGGAGAGTTCTTTTTACGTGGCAATGGAATCTATACCGTAACTAAAGACTTTCAGGATAATATATGGATAGGTAGTTACACTGGTGGAGTGTCTGTGGCTATTTCTTTGAAGTATCCTATCAATATAATGACACATGAACGGGGAAATCCGCAGTCGTTGGTAAATAATAATGTGAATGATATAGAAGAGAATATAAATTATGATTTGTGGTTTGCCACGGATGATGGTATAAGTATTAGGAATAAGTCAGATCATCGTTGGAAACATATATTAAAATCTATTGTAATAGTAGATTTATGTAGTTCAGGCGATGGAAATATTTGGGCTGGAACTTATGGAGACGGTTTGTATCTGATAGATAAAGACGGGCGTGTGATAAGACATCTTACCCAAAAGCTGGGAGCACTTACTACAAATTATATTTTCTCGGTGAAGGAGGACAAGGACGGAGATCTTTGGATTGGAGGACTTGACGGAAATTTAATTATAGCCGACAAACAAGGAAAACGTAAAAATGAGTTTGATATAAACTGGGTTCATTCCATAGAAGAAGTTGATTCTTTGAGAATGGCCGTTGCTACAGTAAATGGTTTTTGTATTGTAGAAAAATATACATCTCAGTTCAGACGTTATGCCACAACCAGTGAGTTCAATGATAAGAATGTCAGTGCTTATATCATTTCAATGTTGTTTAATGGTGACGGTACTGTATGGCTTGGCACGGAAGGAGGTGGACTGAATCTGTATGATATGAATTCAGGTGATGTAAAGACCATTACTACTAAAGAAGGCTTGCTGTCCGATGACATATATAGCTTACAACGTGATAATAAAGGGCGTATTTGGGCAAGCACAGGTAAAGGTCTTGCCGTTGTAAATGCCCTGAAGGTTTCAAATCTGAATTATATTCATGATACAGATAAGACATATAACAAATCGGCATGTATCAAACTTTCTGATGGTAGGTTTGCTTATGGAAGTACTTATGGGGCTATTTTTATAACTCCTGATGCGATGGCTGATGAGGAATACGACGCACCTGTCAGGATAACAGATTTAAAATTGGAGTATATTTCTCCCGAGAAGGAAATACAGATGCGTCCGTCCATTTATGCAATGCTCATGGATAAGAAGGTTGATCTTGATTACAGTTATAATTCATTTTCTGTTACTTTTGAGTCAATAAATTATCGTTTTCAGCATGATATAGCTTATCAGTATATTCTTGAAGGGTATGAAAAATCATGGAGTGCGGTGTATTCGAATGGAACTGTCAGATATACTAATGTTTCTCCGGGAATGTATACCTTGAAAGTCAGAAGTTTAAGAAAAAGTAACGGAGAAATCATTTCAGAAGATTCACTTTCAATAAACATCAATCAGCCGTGGTGGAATTCATGGTATGCATGGATAATATATTTGTCTTTAGTTCTCGGTATATTTTATTTCATACTTAGATATAAGAGTAATCAGCTTCAGAAAAGGCATAATGAGGACAAAATAAAGTTCTTTGTAGAGACAGCACACGATATACGGACTCCTGTAACACTTATTATGGCTCCTTTGGAAGATCTTAGTAAGGAAAAAGACCTTTCGGATGATGTAAGTTACTTGTTGGAAACAGCGCGTAATAATACACGTAAACTACATACGCTTGTAAGTCAATTGCTTGAGTTTGAGAAAATAGATACAAATAAGAAAAATGTAACTCTTAAACCTATAAATATCAACGATTTGTTAGTGAAGGAATGTGTAAGCTTCCAGTCATATTGTGATAAGAAACAATTGCATATAAAGATGTCTTTGCCTGAACATGATGTGTTTGCAATGGCAGATGAGCAGATGATGGAAATGTTGCTTGACAATCTTATTTCGAATGCTTGCAAATATACATTGGCAAATGGGACAATTAGCCTGTCGCTTTTATCTGATAAGAAGAATGTAGTTATAGAGATTCAAGACACAGGTATTGGCATTCCGGCTGATGCCGGCAGACAGCTGTTCAAGAATGTTTATCGTGCTGTTAATGCAAGGCAGACAAACGAACCCGGTACAGGATTCGGATTGTTGCAGGTTCAGCGTTTGGTGAATATGATGCATGGAAGAATTTCATACAAGTCTGAAGTAAACAAGGGCAGTACGTTCTATGTTACGTTACGCAAGGCTGATATTGATTCTTCTTTTGATAATAATGTTATACATAAACAGATATCTCCGGTTATAGAAAATAGAACTGAGTATATTGGTGATGATTCTGAAAATATTAAAGAATCTTTGGATACATTGCTTATAGTCGAGGATAATGATGAGCTACGTTGTTATTTAAGGAAGATTTTCGAGCATGATTATCGGGTTATAGATGTTTCTGATGGAAGTAAGGCCTTGGAATGTTTGTCAGAAGAATATCCGGATCTTATTTTGTCGGATGTTATGATGCCTGGTATACAGGGTGACGAGCTTTGTCGTATAGTAAAGGAAAATCCCCAAACATCCGGTATACCGTTTATATTGCTTACTGCCAAAGTAACCCATGACGCCATGGTTAACGGTCTGAAAAGTGGAGCGGACGACTATATTCCTAAACCTTTCAGTGCAGAAATTTTAAGATTGAAGGTTCATAGTATTCTCGAAACCAGAAATCATCTTCGTGAATATGTTCTGAAAAATGTGGTGGCACAAATAGAGAAAAATGAAACTGTTGCCATTGATACTTTGAACAGTAAGGACGAAATAAGGCAAACAGACGGTGGCAATGTTCAGAATGATGCTGTACCGGTATCAGAGGATGATTTGAATTTTATCAAGCATGCAACACAACTCGTCATGGATAATATGGATGATGAAGAATTTAATATTAACCAATTGTGCCAGGAAATGGCTATGAGCCGTACCTTGTTCTACAACCGTTTAAAATCGCTTACAGGAAAGGCTCCACAGGATTTCATACGTCTGATTCGTCTTCAGAGAGCGGCAGAACTGTTGAAACAAGGAAAGCCTGTGGCAGATGTAGCCGCTGAAACTGGATTTGTGAATTCTAAATATTTCAGTATATTGTTCAAGAAACAATTTGGTATATCACCAAGTAAGTTTCTGGAACAAAACTCATAGATAGTTCTATATTTATATTACGGGCTGACAAATCAATTAATGTTCATAAATAAGACATTATTGATTTGTCAGCCCGATTTTTATATGTTTTCTTGGTTAAAAAGCAAAAATGATAGTTTTCAACCCTTTTCTGTCAGCATTCAAACCCTGAAAAACAGGTTTATACCCAATTTTGCCAACAGCTTGGAAGCTGAATGTAATCTTTAGTTAACAGTAAAAGAGAAAGTGAAAATACATAATGTTTAACCAAAAAACTATCGGTAATGAAAACAGTAATTTTATTTCTATTATTCTTTTTTGGAGTAAATCTGCAATCGTGTTCGACAAATAATGAACCGGTAAAGCCTGATAATCCGGAAGAGGAAATCAAAGATGATAATGAAGGACAGGAGGAGGAACCTGAGCTGCCTGATGAGCAACCAGGAGATGAAGATGAACCCTCGAAACAGTGGAAACTTGTGTTTACAGAAGACTTCAACACATTTGATAATTCTGTTTGGACAAAAGAAACTCATGAGCCTGGGTGGGTGAACAATGAACTTCAGGAATATATTGAAGAGTGTGTAAGTGTCGGGAAAGACGGTGATAAGACAGTGCTTGTTTTGACTGCCAAGAGAGAAGGGGATAAATTTTATTCAGGTCGTGTAAACAGCAAAGGCAAGAAAAGTTTTCAATATGGTAAAGTAGAAGCAAGTATAAAACTCCCTAAAACAGCAAACGGATTATGGCCTGCATTTTGGATGATGGGCGACAACGATAGGCAGTGGCCTGCCTGTGGTGAGATTGATATAATGGAGATGGGAGAAAAAGCAGGCATAGCCAATAATACAACAGAAACATATATCAATACCGCAATTCATTATGGTCCTAATGTCGAAGGACATGAACAGGTATTCCAAGCCAAGACAATGGAGAAAAGTCTACAGGATGGCAACTATCATGTCTATTCTTTGGAGTGGAATGAAAATGAACTTATCGTAAAGGTTGATGATATATTAATTAAGACATTCAATATCGGACCTGACAGTGGTCGTTTTGAGTATTTTAATGATAAATTCTATTTATTGCTTAATCTTGCAGTTGGCGGAGATTTTCCAGGCATTACAGATCCGGCACAGATTACAGCATTGAAGGATGGAGAAAAAGCCCAAATGTTTATCGACTGGGTGAAAATATATAATTAATCTTAATACTATTACTTATTAAAAACTTATGAGAAGATTAAACTACAAGTACACATTGTATTGCGGTACATTGTCCTTGTCTCTTTTGGGAGGAATACCGCAAGTGAATGCCGGAGTTGCAGAAGTCAATCTTGCAATAATGCAACAGAATCGACAGGTTTCCGGTAATGTTAAAGATGCGATGGGAGCGATAATCGGAGCTTCGATTGTTGAAAAAGGAACAACAAATGGAACCATTACTGACATGGATGGTAACTTTGTTCTGAATGTACAGCCGGGGGCCACATTGGTGGTAAGTTATGTCGGTTACAAAACAAAAGAAGTAAAAGTTGGTACTTCACCACTAGATATCACTCTCGAGGAAGATAGTAAGGTGTTGAGTGAGGTAGTCGTTACAGCGTTGGGTATAAAGCGTGAGCGTAAGGCGCTTGGTTATGGTGTAGATGAAGTAAAAGGTGAAGCCCTGACAAAGGCTAAGGAAACCAATGTCATTAACTCAATGGCTGGTCGAGTACCTGGATTGGTTGTCAGTCAGACTGCCGGTGGACCTTCAGGTTCTACACGTGTACTTTTGCGTGGTAATACAGAAATGACAGGAAACAACCAGCCTCTATATGTAATTGATGGTGTACCTTTGGATAATACAAACTATGGCAGTGCAGGTACAGAAGGAGGATACGACTTGGGTGATGGTATATCTAGCATTAATCCTGATGATATTGAGAATATGTCAGTACTTAAAGGTCCTGCTGCTTCAGCGTTGTATGGTAGCCGTGCCAGTCACGGTGTAATTCTTATCACTACAAAGAAGGCTAGCGGTAAGGATGGTGAACGTATGAGTGTTGAGTATAATGGTACAATGACATTTGAAACTCAACTTGCTAAATGGAACGAAGTTCAGCAAATATATGGTATGGGTAGTGATGGCACTTACAGTATAAATGCTGTTGCAAATACAAATAAGAGTTGGGGACCAAAAGCCGACGGTTCAAATATGCTGGATTATTTTGATGGCGTTTCGCGTCCGTATTTGATAATTCCTGATAATGTATCAGGTTTCTTCCGTACAGGTTTGACTGCAACAAATACATTGACTTTAAGCTCAAGTCATGGAAAGTCGGGAGTACGTTTCACTTACACTGATATGCGTAATAAGGATATAGTTCCTAATACCAATATGAGCCGTAACATATTCAATTTGCGTGCGAATACTAGTATGGGAAAAGTTGATTTGGATTTCAGTACAAACTATACACGCGAATCGGTAAAGAATCGTCCTGCACTTGGTGACAGCAAAGGTAATGTCGGTAAAAATCTTATGACTCTTGCCACTACATACGATCAGGAATGGCTGAAAACATACCAGGATGCAAACGGTGAATACTCTAACTGGAATGGTTTGGATCCATATAATGTAAACCCTTATTGGGATGTTTACAAGAATTCAAACCAATCGGATAAAGATCAGTTCCGTTTCAATGGCAAGGCAATATGGAACGTTACAGATCATTTTAAACTTCAGGGTACGGTCGGAGCTGAATTCAACTGGTTTAAGTTTGAGGATTTCAAGGCCCCTACAACTCCTGGTTATGAAGCCGGCAGATTGCAGATAAGCAATTTCAGAAACCGTATGTACAACTTCGAAATGTTGGCTCTGTATAACAACTCCTGGGGTGATTTCGATTTCAATGCAACATTGGGCGCCAACTTGTATAAAGTGAATAATGAGACTACAATTACTACAGCTCAGGATATGAAGATACGTGAAACGGTGGCACTCATGAGCTTTAATGAAACAAGTGTGGAACAGAATTATTACAGAAAACAGATAAATTCTATTTATGGTGCAGTAAATGTTGGATGGAGACACCTGATATATCTTGATGCTACATTGCGCGGAGACCGTTCTTCCACATTACCTTTGAATAACAACACATATATCTATCCTTCATTCTCAGGTAGCTTTGTATTCTCTGAACTTATAAAGAATCACAATTTCCTGCCTTACGGAAAACTCCGTGTGTCATGGGCACAAGTAGGTAGCGATACTGATCCTTATCAGTTGGGATTGGTATATACAAAATCTAAATTTACTTATCCTGGATATACTTTAGGCTCTATCAGTAACACTACTATTCCTAATCGTGACCTAAAGCCTACAAGAACCAACTCATACGAAATGGGATTGGAATTGAAATTCCTGAATAGCCGTATCGGTCTGGATTTCACTTACTATAACCAGACTAGTAGAAATCAGATTATGGCTATGGCTAGTTCATGGGCTTCCGGTTATACATATCGTATGATTAATGCCGGTGAAATCCAGAACAACGGTATTGAAATTGCTTTGAACACTCGTCCTATTCAGACAAAGGACTTTTCTTGGGATTTGAACATCAACTTCTCTAAGAACAACAATAAGGTTAAGGAATTGGTTGACGGCATCGACTTATTTGAACTGGAAAAGGCTACATGGCAGGATGTGCAGATTGCAGCTGTAGTAGGAGAAAATTTTGGTTCAATTATTGGTCCGGACTTCAAACGCAATGAAAATGGTGATATTTTGATTGATCCAAGCACTGGTTTGCCACAATACGATAACAGTAACCATATATTGGGTAACGCTTCATGGGACTGGACAGGTGGTGTTGTAACAAATTTCACATACAAGAATATCTCTCTTGCTGCCGTATTCGATGTTAAGGTCGGTGCCGATTTGTATTCAATGTCAGCTCGTGCTGCATACGAATCTGGTAAAGCATTGGAAACATTGGAAGGACGCGAAGAATGGTATAAATCAGAAGAACAGCGTAAAGCTTTAGGCATAAGCGAAGCAAATTGGACACCGACAGGTGGTTTCATTGCTCCTGGTGTAATAGACAATGGAGACGGAACATACCGTCCTAATGATATCTACGTAAATCCTGAGGATTATTGGATGAATATCAGTCGTTATGCTCCATCAATGTTTGTTTACGACAACTCATACATTAAATGTCGTGAAATCACATTGAGCTATTCATTACCTAAAACATGGTTGAAGAATAAGGTTCAAGGATTGACTGTGTCTTTCGTTGCGCGTAATCCGTTTATTGTTTGGAAGAATATTCCTAATATCGATCCTGATTCGAACTATAACAATACTACAGGTATGGGTATGGAATACGGCTCATTGCCTTCACGTAAAAGCTATGGTTTCAATGTCAACGTTAAATTCTAATTAATTCTAAATCATTTCAAAAAGAAATACACAATGAAACGTTACAAATCATATATAAAAACAGCAATGTGCATGGCAATTGCACTTGCTTTTACAGCTTGCAGCGATGAATACATGAACGACATGAATACAGATCCATCGAAAGCTGAGAATATTGACCCAAATTCACAGTTGACTTTTGCCGAACTACAGACATACGGCGACCTTGGAATGATAGAAATATACCGAAGCTATATAGGTGCCTTTACGCAGCAGCTTATGGGATGTTGGAATACAACAAACTACGGAGGTCAGCACAAAATTGACAATAACGAAATGAATCGTTTTTGGACAAATCTTTATACTACAGGAATCAAGAATCTTGTAGATGTTGAGGTAAAGACAGAAGGTGACGAGAACAAAGTGAACATACATGCCGCTGCTGTGATTTACAAAGTATATCTTATGTCTATCATAACAGATACATACGGTGATGCTCCATACTCAGAGGCAGCCAGAGGTTTTATCAGTGGTATTACAAGTCCTCGTTATGATACACAAGAGGAAATCTACAACAGTTTCTTTAAAGAACTGACTAAAGCCGCTGCCGCTTTAGACGATAAGAAAGATGAAATCACAGGTGATGTGATATTTAATGGAGATATAAGAAAATGGAAAAAGCTTGCAAATTCTCTTCGTATGCGTTATGCTATGCGTATATCTGATGTTTCTCCACAGAAGGCGCAGGAAGAGTTTGAAAAGGCATTTACAGATCCTGCCGGCTATATGACAAGTGCTGATGATGACGCATTGATTGAATATATGGAGCTTACATTCAATTTTGGTCAGGAAGCATATACAGATTACAGACGTAACGCTTTGTCACAGTTGTATTTTGGTAACGACCCTGCAAACAACCAGACTTACATCTGTTCTACTTTCTTCAACACATTGAAAGACAACGACGACCCTCGTACTTTTATTCTTACCCGTTGTTATTTCGACAAGGGTCTGACTCAGTCAAATCCTAATAACCGTATTGATCTGACAGACGAAATGCTGGAACTGGGTGCACAGTTCAACCCTTCTAAACCGGGTGAATTCTGGTATGAACCATGGCCGGATAATGGATATTGGAGTGAAATTATAGCGGACCTTAAAGAAAGGTATCCTGACAATACGAATTACTCAAATCCATGGCTACAGGATGCTACCCGTCCTAAATTGGCCCAGAATTTCCTGAAATCTGATAATCCGGGTGTCGTTATGACATATGCTGAGGTTGAGTTCCTATTGGCTGAGGCTAAACTTAAAGGATGGAACGTGGGCTCTACAACTGTTGAACAGCATTATGAAAATGGCGTTAGGGCTTCAATGGCATTCCTTGTTGATAATTATGATTGTGAAATAGACAATCAGGCTATAAACGATTATATTGCAAATCATCCTATCTCAGCTCTTAGTGACGAAGGTAAGAAAGAAGCTATAAATACTCAGGCTTGGATTCTTCACTTCCATAACCTGTCAGAGTGTTGGGCAAACATTCGTCGTTCGGGGTATCCAAAACTGAAATCTCCTGCCGAATATGGCTATGCAGCTGATAAGCTGACAGGAGGATACGACATCCCGGTACGTTTATGCTATCCTATTCTTGAGTCTTCATACAACAAGGAAGGCTATCAGGAAGCTTTGGACCGTATGGGTGGAACTAACAGTTGGAATATTCCTGTATGGTGGGATAAAGAATAAAAATCTAGTACACTAAACAATTTAAATTTCGTATTAAAATGAAAAATATATATTGGATATTATTTATATTGCTCGGTGCAGGTTTCTCTTTTACATCTTGTAGTGAAGAAGAGCCATTTTCTACTGCAACAGCAGATGACGAGCCTCGTATCATAGCTCCTACGTTTCCGGAGCGTGACGCTAATGGTGGACTGGGAACTATTTCTGAAATAGACAGGGATGTATTGTTCTCAATAACGGTAACAACTACGCCTGCTGATTTCACTTCTGTGGTTTGGACTCTTGACGGTGAAGAAGTCGGAACAGAAAAGACGCTCGAGATGAATCTTAATGCCGGTGTTTATCATCTTAGGGTTGATGTCTCAACTCCTGTAGGAAAAACAACTTTCCGTGAAGGACTTGTAAAAATAAAAGCTTTGGCTGAAGATCCTCAGAGTGAAGAAGTAATATCTGAACGTATTGTCGCAACTGGAGGATGGGCACGTCTTAGTGGAACAAATCTTGAAAAGGTTGCAAAAGTAGCATTAAAGCAGATAAACATTGCCGAGTCTAAAACTAATCAGGAAGTGGAAATCTCTGATATAACATACGTGGAATCAGATGGTTATATTGAATTTAAAATTCCTTCAGAATTGGCCGACGGTGAGTATCGTGTGGTTTTTATAGATCCGGAAGGCAATAGATACGGTGCTAATACAATGGACGTTACTTCCCAACCGTTAGTTACTGCAGGACCTGAAAACAAGCGTCCTAATGCTGAGTGGACTATTACCGGTTTGAATCTTGACAAGGTCGTTTCGTTGTCATTGGGTGGAAATACAATCACTACATTCGTTGAACAGTATTCAACTCGTCTTACATTCATTTCACCTGCAATTGCAGACGGAGATTATGTATTGACAGGTATATCCAAATCCGGAGAAAATGTTAGTTTCTTTATTGATGGTGAGATAAAGACAGAACTTGCAGTTACGGTAAAAGACTCTCCATTGGAAGTTGAATTATGGAAGGGTCATCACTATGTATCATGGGATTTACCTGAAGGTGATCCAAACAGATTGTTTGATGCGGTGCAGAATGATGTGAAGAATTTGCCTGTAGGAACAAAATTAAAGGTATATTACTCAATTAAATCTGATGATAGCTATCATAAAATCAGATTCTCTTCCGGATGGTGGACAGAACTTCCCGGGTACCCTGAGTTTGATGTTTATGCGGACGGTGTTAGTGACATAATTATGTCACAAGAGATACTTGACTTGTTGAATTCGCAAGATGGATTCCTTTGTGTAGGTTTCGGATATTACGTTGATAGAATTACTTACGAAGAATAATTTATTTACCAAGAAAAAAATGATAAATATGAATTTAAGAAAAGTATTATTTGTATCGTCAATAATAGGAAATGCTGCCTGCTTCGTACAGGCGGCAACTCCTGTCAGTTTGACGAAAGATACAGAAATAGAGAAGAAGGTTGAAGCTACATTAGCGGGAATGACCTTGGAAGAAAAGGTCGGACAGATGACAGAACTGTCAATAGATGTTCTTGGCAATGTGGTGGGCGGAGAGTTCAAACTGGATAAGGAAAAAGTAAAAAATGCAATTGGAAAGTACAAGGTCGGATCTGTACTGAATGCTCCCGGACCGGTTGCTCAAAGCCGTGAGAAATGGAAAGAAATCATCGGTTATATTCAGGAAGTATCTATGAAGGAAATAGGTATTCCTTGTATTTACGGCTTGGATCAGACTCATGGTACTACTTATACCCTTGGTGGAACGCTTTTCCCGCAGAATATCAATCTTGGTGCATCCTTTAATCCTGAACTGACATACGAGTCGGCCGTTATAACTGCATACGAGACACGAGCAAGCAACTGTCCTTGGACTTATTCACCAACGGTGGATATGGCAAGAGATCCTCGCTGGTCGCGTGTTTGGGAAAATTATGGGGAGGACTGTCTGGTTAATGCCATAATGGGCAGTGAGGCTGTTCGTGGTTTTCAGGGAGATGACCCTAATCATGTTTCAGAAGACCGTGTAGCTGCTTCTGTCAAGCATTACCTTGGTTATAGCATGTCCCGTACTGGTAAAGACCGTACTCCTGCATATATATCAGAATCTGATTTGAGAGAGAAGTGTTTTGCTCCGTTTAAGGCTTGCGTAGAAACTGGTGCGCTGACAATAATGGTAAACAGTGCTTCCATTAATGGTGTGCCTGTGCATGCCAACAGGCAGTTACTCACAGAATGGCTTAAAGAAAATCTGGAATGGGACGGAATGTTGATTACCGACTGGGCGGATATTAATAACCTATATACTCGTGAAAGAATAGCAGCCAACAAAAAGGAAGCTATTGAAATTGCCATCAATGCGGGTATCGATATGGCTATGGAACCTTACGACCTTGATTTCTGTACACTGTTGAAGGAATTGGTAGAAGAGGGAAGAGTGCCGATGAGTCGTGTTGATGATGCCGTACGTCGTATTCTCCGTCTGAAATACCGTTTGGGACTTTTTGAAAAACCTAATACAGACTATAGAGATTATCCTAAATTCGGCAGCAAGGAACATGCCTTAATCGCACTTAAGGCAGCCGAAGAATCGGAAGTGCTACTAAAAAACAGGAACAACATATTACCATTGTCAAAAGGCAAGAAAATTCTTGTAACCGGTCCTAATGCAAATTCAATGAGATGCCTTAACGGCGGATGGAGTTATACATGGCAAGGACATCTTGCCGACCGTTTTGCAGGTGAGTATAATACCATCTACGAAGCTGTAAGCAACAAGTTTGGCGCTGATTTGGTAACCCTAGAACAAGGAGTTACATACGTTGCCGAAGGAGCGTATTACGAAGAAAGCACTCCTGAAATAGAAAAAGCTGTGGCTGCAGCAAAGAATGTAGATGTAATCATCGCATGTATAGGCGAAAATTCATATTGCGAGACTCCTGGAAATCTGGCAGACCTTGCAATCTCTGAAAACCAGCGTAACCTTGTTAAAGCTCTTGCTACGACAGGCAAGCCTATTGTTCTTGTAATAAATGGCGGTCGTCCACGTATTATAAGTGACATTGAACCTTTGGCAGACGGTGTAATCAATATCTTGTTGCCTGGTAATTATGGTGGAGATGCATTGGCAAATATCCTTGCCGGTGATGCAAATCCAAGTGCTAAGATGCCATATACATATCCAAGAAACCAAGCTGAACTTACTACATACGATTATCGTGTAAGCGAGGAAATGGATAAGATGGAAGGTGCATACGATTATGATGCTGTAATTTCTGTTCAATGGCCTTTCGGTTACGGTTTGAGTTATACTACTTTTGATTACAGGAATCTGCGTGTGAACAAAGATACTTTTACTGAAAACGAAAAACTGGAATTTACAATAGACGTTACAAATACTGGAAAGATTGCAGGTAAAGAAGTTGTAATGTTGTTCAGCAGCGATTTGGTAGCATCGCTCACACCAGAGAATCGCAGGCTGCGCGCATTCAAGAAAGTGGAATTACAGCCAGGTGAGACCAAAACTGTAACATTGACTATCAAAGGAAGTGATCTTGCTTTTGTAGGTGCTGACGGAAAATGGATACTTGAGAAAGGTGATTTCCGTATGCAGGTAGGAAATCAAGTCTTGAATATTAAATGTTCTGATACACATAAATGGGAAACTGCTAATATCTGTGTTAATAAATAGCATTGTCTGATTGCTTTTAACGAGCCTGGTCATTTTGAAATGGCCGGGCTTTTTTGTTTGTAAACATTAAATAATTACCTTTGCATTATCATTCAAAACATCACAAAATGCAGCAGGAAGATACATATAAGACCATAGAGGGGATTTCCGAATCAATTTACACAGAAAAGCGAAGCAAATTCATAGCCATTGCTCTTCCGGTCCGTACACTTGGAGAGATAAAGACATACCTTGAGGAGTATCAGAAGAAATATTATGATGCCCGCCACGTGTGTTATGCCTATATGCTTGGGGCAGAGAGAAAGGATTTCCGTGCCAATGATAATGGTGAACCTTCAGGTACTGCAGGACGTCCTATACTCGGTCAGATAAATTCTTTCGGACTTACCGATATTCTTGTTATTGTGGTGAGATATTTCGGAGGAATAAAGTTGGGTACGAGTGGTCTTATTGTCGCATATAAGACTGCTGCCGCTCAGGCTCTTGATGAAGCTGTAGTGATAGAGAAAACTGTTGACGAGGATGTGTCTTTTGCGTTTGAATATCCTTTTATGAACGATGTAATGAGGATTGTGAAGGAAGAGGAGCCGGAGATTCTCGAACAGTCGTATGATATGGATTGTCTGATGAAGCTGAGAATCAGAAAATCTTCGATGCCTAAGTTGAGGGCACGTCTGGAAAAAGTGGAGACATTGCGTTTTATTGATGAAAATATAGATACAGAGGTTTAATAATTTATAATTACAATAAATCTGCGTTTAGTATTTGTAAACTAATTTTAAAATACTATCTTTGTGTCAAACAGATAATCAATCGACTATGAAAGCGTTTGTAATTTCTTTACTTCTTGTTTTTCTTGTTTCCGGATGCGAAATAAGAAAAGGTGAAGGTGTTGTCCCGCTGGAGAAAGTAGAGGAATTGCTTGAAAGTATCACAATTACAGAACTGTTTCAGGAAAAGCCGATAACGGCTGAAGACATAAAAATCACCAAAGAACTTTTATTCGATAAATATACTCTTGAAGATGTATATCCTTACAAGGACACTGTACGTTCCATAAAGTGGAATGTCATGAAGAAGTGTCTGGCATACGTCGAGAATATGGAACCTGAATCGGGAAAATGGTGTGTCATACAGAACTACAGAAACAGAAACGGTGAAGCACCATTGGTCAGGAGATTTGTCAGGAATGAATACAAGCGTGTATCTGATACTTTGGGAGTGGAAAGATATCAGTCTGTACCTTTGTATCTGTTGTCTGATACCGTTACCCCAGAGCGTTATGGTCGTGACGGCTCTTTAGCTTCTGTTCTTGGAAGAAAAGGTGGATATATACATATACGCCCTGCCACGTTCGATGATGAATGGTATGTTCCAGAGAGATATGTAAAGATGCTTCCCGATTCTACAAACTTCCATCATGTTGTTTTCGTTGACCGTGGGGACCAGAATATAACAACTCTTGAAAGAGTGGCAAAAACAGAATGGAAGGTTAGGAGTATTAATCCTGCCACCACCGGACGTCATTATCCTCCGTATGCTCAGGAAACGCCACTAGGCATGTATCTCATTCAGGAAAGAAAGCAGAAGATGATTTTCCTGAAGGACGGTTCGAGTGCTGTAGGCGGATATGCACCGTATGCAAGTCGTTTCACTAATGGTGCATATATCCATGGAGTGCCTGTAAATGTTCCTGACACAAAAATGATAGAATACAGCTGGAGTTTGGGTACCACTCCACGTTCACACATGTGTGTACGTAATGCCACTTCGCACGCCAAATTCGTTTACGATTGGGCTCCGGTGCAGGAAAGTCTGGTTGTAGTCATTGAATGAACTCCGGTATAACATTTCATTGAGTTTTTTAACCTTCTGATTTTCAGAGATATTAATATAATGCATTATCTTTGCGCCTGAGTTTTTCATAGTTTTTGATAATGCGCAATATATTAATATCTATATTTCTTGTTTGTTCCGGCTTTGTAGTTCCTGCCATGGCACCGTCTTTTGCCATTGGCATGCTGGTACATTCTCCTTCAGAGGTTGACGAATGTGCCAATCTTTATGCGTCTATGCAGCTTGAGGGAATTGTCAATTATAAGGCTTTTCGCCAGGCCGTAGAAGGATACAGGAAAATCGAAAACCGTCATCGTGATATTCTCACACTTATAGATTTCTCCAAACCGTCGACAGAGAAGCGTCTCTATGTGTTCGATATGAAGAACCGCAAGATGCTTTTCAACTCTCTTGTATCGCATGGCAGAAACAGCGGCGAAAACTATGCTACATCATTCTCAAACGAATATGGTTCTTATAAAAGCTCTTTAGGATTCTATCTTACTGAGACTACCTATAACGGAGGTAACGGGTATTCGCTTATCCTTAATGGACTGGAAAAGGGGATAAACGATAAGGCTAAGGAACGTGCCATAGTGGTGCATGGAGCATCGTATGCCAATCCTTCAGTGATAAAAGGCGGTGGTCGTCTGGGTAGAAGTCTTGGATGTCCTGCACTTCCTCAAAAGATTTCCAAACCAATTATTGATGCAATAAAGGGTGGAAGCGTGATGTACATTTATGCCGAAAAACCTGAATACTTCGCACAGAGTGAGATTCTGTCTGATGTGACTGACGGAAAGAAATCATGATTTTCCCATTATAATCGTAAATACTGTTCCGTAGCCGACTTTTGATTCTACATTAATAAATCCGTCGTGCAGGGTAATTATCTGTTTGCAGAGACTCAAACCTATACCTGAACCGTTTGGCTTGGTTGTGAAGAACGGAACGAAGATTCTTTCCTTCACTTCAGGTATGATTCCCTCGCCGTTATCGGAAATAGTGAATTTTATAGAGTCATTTTTGTGGTATACGACTGATACTTCTATTCTAGGATTCTCCGCATTCCTGCATGCTTCAGTAGCATTTTTTATAATGTTCAGGAATACCTGTTCCAATTGTGCCCTGTCGGCTGATAGAGTCATATCATTGTCTTCAATACTAAAATGTATGTAGTCAGTGGCAGTAAGTCCTTCGATATCCTTCAAAAAGTCATAAACTTTTATTTCGCTTTTTACTGGTGCAGATATTCGTGTAAGTTTCCTGTAGTTGTCAACAAACTCCATCAGTCCCTTACAGCGACGGTTTATTATTCCCAGTCCCTGAGAAATGTTTCTCTGAGTACTTTCGTTTATTGGGAATTCTGCGCTTCTTTCTTGCAAGGTGTCCGACAATGAAATGATAGGCGTGATGGAATTCATAATCTCATGCGTCAGTACCCTGATGAGTTTTTGCCATGCCTCCATTTCGTTCTTTTCCAGTGCAGAATGGATATTGCTCATGCTCACGATGAATTGTTCCCGTCCGTGAACGGAAATCCTGGTACATGAAACAGATAAATCGAGTGTTGATTCCTGTTTCTTTCTGTGTACTATCTTTTCCTTATTGTTCAGTGCATCCTGAATGTCTTCCGGCAGTTTGAATACCTCCGGCCCTAAGATACTTTTTGCTGATTTGTTCATCCATATAATTCTTCCGTCCTTATATGTAGAGATTACGGCGGTATCTACACTGTTCATCAGGTTCTTGTAGTACTGGTATTTCGTCTCGTCTTCCATGGCAGAGCTTTTCAGGTCCTTTATGATGAATGTCAGAGTCTCTGCCAGTTCGGATATCTTCCTGTCCTTGAAAGGGGGAGTTATTATACTGCTTGTGTCTTTCGATTTCAGGCATTCTATGGCTTTCTTTATCATCTTTGTCTGTTTGTTCTGCAGCCGGTATATGTTTATTATTACGAGCAGACATAGAACAGAACAAAGCAGACAGGAGAAAACGAGTTTAGTATGCATACAGTAAACCGTTCCTGCCATACACAAAAACAGCGCGACCGTATTTGTCAATATGTAGATATTGAATCTTCCCATACCTGATGAATTAGAGTTGTAGTTTGTCTATTTTTCTGTAAAGTGCGAATCTGCTTATACCTAAAAGCTCGGCAGCCATAGTGTAATTCCCGTTCGTTACCTTTATGGCTTTTTCTATCGCCTTTCTTTCCAAAGCCTCTAGGTTCAGTTCCTCGTCCGGCAGGCTTTTCTGTTCCTTGGCGTTATGTGCGAAAATAAAGTCGTCGGTACGCAGCGAACTGTTGTCGCTCAATATCACAGCCCTTTCTATTACGTGCTGAAGTTCTCTCACATTTCCCGGCCATGAATATTTCATGAGTTTGTTTTTTGCATCCCTGTTGATGCTGGAGATTTCTTTTCTGTACTTCCTGTTGTATATCTTCAGGAAATGCTCTGCCAGCAGTATGATGTCGTTTCCTCTTTCCCTGAGTGGCGGAATGTGCAGTTCTATGGTATTTATGCGGTAGAGGAGGTCCTGGCGGAACTTCCCTTCATCTATCATGTCTTGAAGGTTTGAGTTGGTGGCAGATATCAGACGTATGTCTATCGGTGTATGTTCCACTCCTCCAAGCCTTGTGATATACCTTTTCTCTAATGCTGTGAGTAGTTTTGCCTGCATAGGCAATGACAGGTTTCCTATCTCATCAAGAAACAGTGTACCCCCCGATGCCATCTCCATTCTTCCCGGTTTTGACTTTCTTGCGTCTGTAAACGCACCTTTTTCATATCCGAAAAGCTCACTCTCGAACAACTGTTCGGGTATGCTCCCAAGGTCTATGGTGATAAAACTTTCTCCGGCACGTGGAGAAAGGCTCTTCACCATGCGTGCCACCATGTCCTTACCCGTACCGTTCTCGCCTAATATCAGGATGTTGGCATCCGTCTCAGACAGTCTGTATATCGTGTCCTTCAGCTTCCTTACGGCCGGAGATTCTCCTATGAAATCCGATATCGGCGATTCGTTCCCCATAGCCGATACCTGTTCGCGCAATCTGTTGATTTCCTTGTTCGATTTGCTTAGTTTGATTGCAGACGACAGTGTGGCAAGCAGTTTCTCCTTTTCCCAAGGCTTTGAGATGAAATCTGTAGCACCAGCCTTTATAGCCCTTACAGCCTTTTCTGTGTCGGCGTATGCTGTCATGAATACCACAACAGCCTTAGGGTCAATGCTCAATATTTGTTCCAGATATTCAAACCCCTCATTACCGCTTATTGCGTCGCGGCAGAAATTCATATCCAGAAGTATCACGTCCGGATTGAAAGTTTCCATGAAGTGCTTTATCCTCGAGGGCTGGGTAGTCACTTTGATTTTTTCCATATATGGCTCCAGCAGTAGGTTTAATGCAAACAGCACATCTTCATTGTCGTCTATAATAAGTATTTTTCCTTTGTCTTCCATGTCGCACAAGTTTTTGCAAATATAATACTTTAAACGATGTGTTGTATGTGCGTTATCGCACGTTTTTTGTGCGTATACGCACGATATAGCAAATGATTTGTTTCTTCTAAATATCTGAATAATAATGATATAGCATAATGGCATAGTTTTTGATTTAAATATACTGGATAAATTATTTTCATTTAACTTCATCGACTTACAGTTGCCATGAAACGAATAAGAATATTTCTGACTTTAATTTTAACAGTTTATACCGGAGGCATTGCCTATGCAGGTGATACAAACAGAAAACTTACGCTCACTCTTGAGGATGCCATATCGATGGCACACGATAATTCGCCGGAGGTGCAGGCAGCAAGGCATACATACCGTGCAGCCTATTGGAATTACCGTTCTTTCCGTGCCAACTATCTGCCGTCGGTAAGTCTGATTTCCAATCCATACCTTAACCGGCAGATTAACAAGATTACCCAGCCGGACGGTACTGAACAGTTCATCCGTCAGAATAAGTTGAGTACCGACCTGGGATTGCAGATTAGCCAGAATGTATCTTTCACGGGTGGTAACTTTTTCGTACAGACCTCTACACAGAGGATTGATGAGTTTGGAAGCAATGGCAGGGCATATAACACCCAACCGATTTCTGTTGGTTACAGCCAGTCGCTCTTCGGATATAACTATCTGAAATGGGACAAGCGTATTGAGCCGGTAAGATACCGTGAGGCATGCAAGACTTATGCGGAGACCATGGAACTTATCGCATCAAGAACCTCTCAGCTTTTCTATGCCCTTGCCTCGGCACAGACCAATCTTAATATAGCACGTTCCAACTATGCTTCTGCCGATACATTGTACAGATATGCGCGCGGAAGATATAACATAGGCAGTATCACCGAAAATGAGATGCTCCAACTGGAAGTGAACAAACTGAATGAGGAAACAAACATGATGAATGCCGGAATAGAGGTTGAAGATGCCATGCTTACTCTGCGTTCTTTTCTCGGAATAAATGATGATGCGGAAATAGAAGTAATTCCTGCAGACAGCATATACTATTTTAATGTACCGCTTGATGAGGCTCTCAGACAGGCGTACGAAAACAGTCCGGATATCGACCTGTATAAAAGGCAGAAACTCGAAAGCCGCAGTCAGCTGGCATCAGCTAAGGCGTCAAGAGGCTTGAAGGCCGATCTGTATCTGCAGTTCGGTCTGTCGCAGACGGCAGATATTTTTAAGGATTCGTACAGCAATCCGCTCGACCAGCAGTATGTGAGTCTTTCTATAGCAATACCTATACTGGATTGGGGACGAGGCAAGGGAAAAGTGAAAGTGGCAAAATCGAATGTAGAACTGGTGGAGACACAGGTGGCCCAGGCCATGACTGACTTCGAACTGAATGTCAGGAAAATGGTACGCCAGTTCAATCTTCAGTCGCAGCAGGTAAGTGTCGCACGAAAAACGGAACGCACTGCCACGAAGCGTTACGAAGTGGCTCTCAAACTTTATCTTATGGGTAAATCATCTATACTGGATTTAAATGCGGCGACAACAGAAAAAGACTCTGCACTCCGGAACTACATATCAGCCATGCAGACATACTGGACTCTATATTACGGGCTGCGCAGTATAACACAGTATGATTTTATGAATAAATGTCCGATATGGCATAATCTTGAATTCTGACAATAAAAATACATTACACTTATGGATATAAAATTAAAGAAGAAACCCTGGTACATACGCTACAAGTACAGGATAGCAGGCGGGGCAGTAATCCTTGCCGGGATAGTTTATGTGATAGTTCTTGCGTCCGGTCCCCGCCGGTTGCGGATAGACATCGACAAGATACAGACGTCGGAAGTCACGGACTCGGATTTCATGGAGTACGTTGACGTAGAAGGTATAGTACAGCCCATTATGACCATTATGGTGAATGCACGCGAAGCCGGGAATGTGAACAGCATCGTAGCCGAAGATGGAAGACTGATGAAGAAAGGAGATACGATATTGACACTCTCCAATCCGAATCTGATGAGAGATATCGACGACCAGCGCGACGATTGGGAAAAACAGATGATAACTTACCGCGAGAAAGAGCTTGAGATGGAGCAGAAAACTCTAGTCCTAAAGCAGCAGACACTTGAAGCCGAATACGAACTGAATAAAATCAGGAAGAGTTTTGCCCTCGAAAAAGAAGAATACGAAATGGGAATACGCAGTAAGGCACAGCTTGAAGTGTCGCGCGATGAGTATGAGTATAAGACAGAGTCCACACGCCTGAAGTTGCGCAGTCTTCGCAGCGATTCTGCCATGACTGTTATCCGAAAAGAACTTCTGAAGAATGACCATGACAGGGAACAGAAGAAACTCCAGCGCAGCCTTGAAAGAATGAATGACCTGGTAGTGCGGGCACCGGTGGACGGGCAATTGAGTTTTGTGAAAGTAACTCTCGGTCAGCAGGTAGGAGCGGGCGAGAACATTGGCGAGGTAAAAGTCCTTGACCAGTTTAAGGTACACACTTCGCTAAGCGAGTATTATATCGACAGGATAACAACCGGACTACCGGCAACAGTCTCTAATCAGGGAGAGAAATATCCTTTGAAAGTCACCAAGGTTGTTCCCGAAGTGAAGGACCGCATGTTCGATGTCGATCTGGTCTTTACAGGAGATATGCCGGATAATGTCCGTCTGGGTAAAAGCTTCAGAGTACAGATAGAGTTGGGACAGCCGGAGCAGGCAGTTGTTATTTCGCGCGGTAATTTCTACCAGCATACAGGCGGCAGGTGGATATATAAGCTCAGTGAAGACAAGACACGGGCATATAAAGTGCCAATAACCATTGGCCGTCAGAATCCGCGTCAATATGAAATTACCGAAGGTTTGCAGCCCGGTGATTGTGTGATTACGTCAGGATATGATAACTTTGGCGATGCGGAGGAATTGGTGTTTTAGTTAAAACTACAAAGCGTCTCGGTATTATTTATTTGTAAAAGGAATTTGAAGTATGAAAACTATAATTTATGCATGGCGTTTTCTTGTACGCCTTAAATCTTACACAATAATAAATCTTATAGGTCTGTCGTTAAGTCTGGCGTGTTGTATCATATTGCTCCGTTACATAAACAGTGAATTGTCTGTTGACGATAACTGTGTTGACAAGGACTCTGTTTACGGAGTAAAATTTGTGTTAGATGGAGTAACTCATGGATAATCTATTGCGGAGTTGGATGGGCTTGACAGTATGTACGTAGATAAAAGATATATCAGCGGACGTGCCCAACTCACTTAAGAGATATTTACTGGGAGCAAGCTATAGTTTATAACACAGCTCACGGAATGGGCAACAGTGGAAACAAGTTACAACTGTACGTATTTGCCGGAATGTGTATTATGATATTCTTGGCAGGGGTAATTAACTTCGTAAATCTCTATATGGTAGTCATGTCGAAGCGTGGCCGTTTCCATACGTTGCGTAAAGTGTTCGGAGCAGAATGCCGATACTTTCATTGCGCACATTGGGAAATACGTTTACGGGCTCAATGAATTCACGTATGACATTCCTTTTTGTGCAGTATCTGCTCACATTCATACTTATAATGTTGGCATTCTACTTCAACAGCCAGCTCCGCTTTATGCTGAATACCCCTCCCGGATTCGAGACAAAAGATATAATCCATGCTGAACTTGTTTACGAGTCGAGAGACTATAATTATTATACACCGGAAAAGATAAAGTTGCGCCAGCAGCGCGTTAAGGCGATAGACAAAGCCCTGGATATGTCTGCTTACCCAGTCGGCAATGAAAGCTTTCGGATACACTTCGATTGACGGAGCTACTGTATATTGTAAGCTCATTAATGACACGCCTATCCCTGTTGTCGGTGTAGTAAATGATTATTATTCTGGGCATATAAGCAGTGGACCGTCACTGACAGTGTTTATAATATCAGATAAAAATCGTGGCGACAGATATGGAACAGAACCCACAAAGCAGCCGTCAGCAAACAAGTAACGATGAAACGCAACCCGTTTGAAATGAGCGGTTTTTCATTATTCTGCCAAATGCCGGAAACGCAACGGAGTGCGGAATATTGAGCCATTTCAGTTACCAAGCCGTTAGCCGTCAGTTACCGAAGCAAGGATAGGTAACGTGCAGAAACTGAAATTGTTGTAAGTATGTGTCGATTGCGCTGATACGCACCATTCTGCAAATCAATGGACGCTTACTCATAAGTTAATTTTGCAACAAAAACAGTAAGCGTATGAAGATTGAAAAATTCAAGGTGCTGCTCTACCTGAAAAAGAGCGGAACGGACAAGTCGGGCAAAGCCCCGATAATGGGAAGGATAACGGTGAACCGCACGATGGCGCAGTTCGGATGCAAGCTGTCGTGCAGGCCGGATTTGTGGAACGCGCGAGAAAGCCGTCTGGACGGCAAGAGCCGCGAGGCGGTGGAAACCAACGCGAAACTGGACAAGCTGCAGCTTGCGGTCAATGCGGCGTTCGACACGCTGGTGGAGCGCGGACAGGACTTTGGCGCCACGGCGGTCAAGGAATTGTTTCAAGGCAGCATGGAAACGCAGATGACTCTGCTGAGGATGACCGATCGCATCTGCGAGGACTTGAAGGCGCGTATCGGGATAGACCGTGCCAAAGGTACTTACCCCGGCTATTA
Source organism: Bacteroides caecigallinarum (assembly GCF_021530995.1). GTDB lineage: Bacteria > Bacteroidota > Bacteroidia > Bacteroidales > Bacteroidaceae > Phocaeicola > Phocaeicola faecigallinarum. The sequence continues at coordinate 4,029 of NZ_JADYTF010000025.1, read as the reverse complement.
CTACATGAGAAAGACGTTGGGCGAGTTCATCCCGTGGCAGTTCAAGACGAAGGACATCGCTTTCGGGCAGCTTACTGAACAGTTCATCCACGATTACCAGAACTATGTGATGGACGTGAAAGGCTTGGCGGTGGACACGGTGCGCCATTACCTCGCCATCCTGAAAAAGGTATGCCGCATAGCCTACAAGGAGGGATATGCGGAAAGATGCCATTTCGCCAATTTCACTCTGCCTCAAAAGACAGAGCGGACACCGAGGGCGTTGAGCCGAGAGGACTTCGAGAAAATCCGTGATGTGGAGATACCCGCATGGCGCACCACACATATACTCGTCCGCGACCTTTTCCTGTTTGGCTGCTATACGGGAACCGCCTATGCGGATGTGGTGAGCGTCACCCGTGAGAACCTCTACACGGACGACGAGGGAAGCCTCTGGCTGAAATACCGCCGCAAGAAGAACGAGCTTCGGGCAAGCGTGAAGTTGCTGCCCGAAGCACTCGCCCTGATAGAGAAATACCATGATGACAACCGCCCGACGCTGTTCCCGATGATATACCATCCGAACCTTCGTCGACACATGAAATCGCTCGCCGTTCTTGCCGGAGTAAGCGGACGCTTGTGCTACCATCAGGCACGTCACTCGTTCGCCTCGCTGATTACACTGGAGGCCGGAGTGCCGATTAAAACCATCAGCCGGATGCTGGGACATTCCGACATCCAGACCACGCAGGTCTATGCGGAAGTAACTGACAAGAAGATTTCAAAGGACATGGACAACCTGATGGCTTTCAGACGCGCCTATGGAACAGGTGCGTCAAGGGAAAAGAAAACAAAGGACACCTTAACGAACAAGGAGGAATGATTATGGAGCGTGGAATAATCACAATCAGCGAGACCGGGACGGTCGCCATGCCTGCTGCTCCCGTATGGATGACGCAGCAGGAGATTGCCGATGCGTTCAATGTGTTCAGCTGCGACATCCGCAGGGCTATACGGGTTATCTACAAGAACAAGGAACTGTTGGAAAGCGACACCATGCACTACATCAGACAAAGCAACGGGATAAGCTATGACGTGTACAGCCTTGAAATGGTGGTAGCCGTCGCTTTCAAGCTGCGGACAAAGGAATGTAAGGCTTTCAGACGGTTCGTTATGGGCAGACTGAACGCTAACAACAGACCGATTAACCTTTTCTTTTCGCTCTCCCCATATAATGGCCGGAGAGTGAGCAATTAGAAAAGGTGAAAAAGAGCCGGCAACGGACGGGAAAAACAAATCCCCCGTTGTCGGCTTCTTTCTTATAGGATGGCAGATTATGTGCCGATACGCCTGAACGCCTCCCTGTAATTGGCGGAAAGCATCCTTTCAATGTCTGATTCTTTGTACAGGATTTTGCCGCCCAATTGGTAATAGGACACCACCCCGTTGTTTCGGTAGTCCTGCAAGGTACGGCGGCTCACTTTCAGCCTTGCCGACACCTCCCTGTCCGTCAGGAAGCGTTCGCCGCCCAATGTCGGACGGCTGTTTGCCACAAAGTTCTCGATGCCGTCCAGCAGACGGTCAAGCGTGTCGCCGAATTGGGCGACCAGCGCATGGTTCTTGGTTATCATTTCACTCATTGTCACGTTGGATTTAGTGGTAATACAATAATAATCAGACGGCTCTGTCCGTCCGTTTGCCCTCAATTAGTTTTACGATGCTCAGCACATCCTCCGGCTTGTAAAACACCTTGTGGTTAATCTGTGAATAGGCCAGCGTGCCGTTGTCGCGTAGAGTCTGCAACGTGCGCGGACTGATATTCAACTGCTGGCAGACTTCCTGGTTGTCCATCCAGCGGTTTAATGACTTGCCGTCCTGCTTGGCAAGGAGGGCATCCACACGTTCCGCGAAACGGCTGAACTTCGCCGCCATTTCCTCGAACGCCTCTTTCTGAATAATCAAAATTTCCATTGTCGATACTGCTTTTAATGTTGATACTTGTTTTTTGCCTGCAAAGTAAAGCGGTATTCTCCGTAATGAGATGGATATGCGATTAGGTGGCAGCTTGTGGCATTTTGCTGTCCCAATCCTTCATGCTCTTTTGCATGGCAACGCAAAGTAAAGACAAGGTTGGCAAAAGTCAATCACCTTGTGTCAGCGTGGAAGCATTTGGCACCGGTATGGAAGTCTGTGGCGTTATTCAAAAAAGGACAGTGCAGGAGATGGTGAGCAAGACATGGAAGAAGGAGGACGAACTGAAACAGTTGAAATCCGAGCTTGCCACCCTCGACCGCAAGATACAATTGGAACTGGCTCCCAAACATGAGGAAACGCCAAGTCAAGGGCAGGAACAAGGTGGCGGTCAGGATTTACCGAAAGCGGAGAACGTACCGAAGCCGGACGATGCAGCCCGTGACTACATCCGTGACCATATTATAATAGGCAGGCCGGGCATTTCCGAACGAAGGGAGGGCCACAGTATGAAAATGTAACACAGGGCGGTGCCGGGGCATTTGTTCCGGTGCCGCCTTTCATCTATGGAGACACAAGGGATAAAAGACGGGATTAGACAGCTGTAAAATGCCTTTCCCGAGGGCTTTTCTCCATCCCAGCCAGTTTTGAAGAATTTTCGATTAAATTCTTTTCATATTTTCTTCAGTATCAGAATTTTTTTGTACTTTTGGGGCGAATATGGGTAATAGCACCAATCAAATAAAGTTGAAACAGAACGAAAAGATTGACAATGAGAGCAGAACTACATACATGGAATAGGCTTTCCTGCCCGTCCGGGTCAGGAAACTTTTTTATATGGCTCTTTTCATGTCTTTCTTTAATGGATTTAATCATTTTTAATACAAGAAATTTGTATATTCGCAAGGGATTATTACCCCCCCCGAAATTCGTTATGTATCAATAAGTTACGCAGAAGCGTTACATCGTTGTGCCAGGCGGCATACGAAGCATTTTTTGTGCTCGTATGCCGCTTGTGCTGTTTCTATGTCTCGACAATACCACATACAAATCAGTAACCCATCAAAAACGTGGATAATACAATGAATATAATAAAGAAAACGATAACAGGCTTGATGCTCTTGTTTGTACTTCTGCCCCTTGCGGCGCAGGAGAAGCCCGATACGGTCTATACATTCCGCTTCGTCACCGATAAAGACATGTTCTATGTGCCTTTCAGCGGCAATGACAAGGAACTGGCCCGGTTGGAGGAATGCGTGGAGCGATACAGGCAGCACATCCTTGCCGGGAAAATCCCACTCCATGTGTACGGCTGGTGCATCGCCGGAGAGAGTGAGGCCGACAACCTTGCGATGGCGAAAGTCCGCTCCAACCGCGTGAAGTCGGAACTCATCATCCGGCAGGAACTGACCGAAGCGTGCTTCGTCACGAAGAACCACTCCGGGAGCGGTGACTACGTGACGGTACGCATCAGCGTGCCGAAAGTGGCGACTGCGGCACAGAAGGACGAAAGACAGCAGGCCGGACAGGAAAATGCCGATACACAGCAGCCGATGGAAGAGCAGCGCGAAACGGAAGAATCACGCTTTGTCGCCGAACAGATAAGGGCGGACAGCATGGTCGTGGTACATCCCGAAGCCTATGTTCCGGCGGAAACCACCGGGACGGCTGCGGAAGAAACCTCCGGCACAGACAGCTACACGCTCTCCCTGCGTGCCAACCTGCTGCGCTGGGCGACGCTCACGCCCGACCTAGGCCTGGAGTGGCGCATCAGTCCGTCATGGGGAATCCTCGTGAACGGCTCGTGGACCTCGTGGTCGTGGAACGACAAGAACCGCCGCTACGCCCTCTGGGAGGTCATGCCGGAAGTGCGCTGGTATATGGGCAAGGAGAAGCGCGGCTACCTCGGTGCGATGTACAAGGCCGGGCAGTTCAACTACAAGTTCTCCGCAACCGGCAAGCAGGGCGACCTGATGGGCGGCGGCATCACCGGCGGCTACCAGCTGCGCCTGAATGACGCCCTGTCGCTCGACTTCAGCGTGGCCGTGGGCTGCCTGCACGCGGATTATGAGAAATACA
>NZ_JADYTF010000258.1 GCF_021530995.1 Bacteroides caecigallinarum | reverse complement strand
GAGTTGGATAACGAATCATTTAAATATGATTATTATATATCTGGAAGCGATCAGATTTGGAATACTACTTGCTTGGATTTCGATTGGGCGTATTATTTGCCTTTTGTTAAGAAAGGTAAGAGAATCGCTTATGCTCCAAGTATGGGTCCCGCAGCCGGGGATAGTGTAAAATCTGAATATTATGATATAATAACACATTATTTGAATGAATATGATGCTTTAAGTGTACGCGAAGATGGTGCTGCAAGATTTATCAAAAGACAATTTGGGTTAGAGGCAAGTGTTAATCTGGATCCGACTCTTCTACTAGAATCAGAGAAATGGGAAGAGATTATTTCTAAAGAGCCTTTGGTGAGAGGAGACTATATATTTGTATACACACCTTTTTTTAATGCAGAAGTATTTGCTTTGGCAGATAAGCTATCCCAAAAATATAAAATGAAGATAGTAATATCTCAGATTTATAATGATTATATATGGGAAAGTTATAAGTTTTCTTTTCTTAAAAGTAATGTGGTTGTAAAAAGTAATGTAGGACCTAAAGAGTTTCTGAATCTGTGTAAACATGCACGTATTACTTGTGGAGGTTCCTTTCATTTAGTTGTATTTTCTATATTATTGCATACACCTTTCGTGGTTCTTGACGGATTGAAAGATAACAGAATACTGAATTTGCTTGAGAAACTTGGTCTTAAGCAATGCAGTGTAACCAATAAATGTAACATGGAATGTATGGCAGATCTTTTTAAGATAGATTTCGGCGAGGTAAATATTAGATTAGAGGCATTAAGAAATAAAAGTCTGTTATGGTTAAAGAATGGGCTGAATTAATATGCAAAGTGACATTAAGATTTCAGTTATAGTAC
>NZ_JADYTF010000257.1 GCF_021530995.1 Bacteroides caecigallinarum | reverse complement strand
GTTTGATAGTTCTATTTCAATATAACTATATAGCATATTTGAAACGATTATGTGTCCATAAATAAAATTCAGGACTTATTTTTATCATTTCTTCTAACATACCGAAGTATATTGATGTAAGTTCAAAATCCGGTAATGACTTTGGATTATCATGCATTCGGACAAATTCCGCTTCATAATAACCTCTTTTTACACGCTTCATTTTAAGGAACCAAGCTTCAAAGTCATAATGTTTGGTTATCTTCTCTGTTCCTGTCAACACAGGTACATTATGATTTAAAAATGGAATAAAATATCGCGAATCTTTTTTTCTTGGCGACTGATCAGCAATAAAGCCAATAATGGAAACTTTCTTCTCGCTTGCCAATTCATTTATATATCTTGCGGTTTTATACATCTCAATACTGACTGCACCCATACGGCCACGATTATTAAGTATGAGCTTATTCATATTATCATTATGAAGCTTATGATATATCTGAGCACCTATAACCCCTTCTTCAAGATACAACGGAATAGACGATACCCATTCCCAATTTCCATAATGTCCTAAATAAAGTGATATAGACTTACCTTTTCTAAGTACAGCGTTTAAATCGTCACAGTTTATGAATTTCATGCGCCTACTCATTTCTTGCCTTGAAATTGTAGCCATTTTACAACTTTCCAGAATATTATCTGTAAAGAAACGATAAAAATTCTTTTCCACTAACTCTATTTCACGTTTACTATTATCAGGAAAAGACTCTACAATATTTTTTCGTACAATAGCTCGTCTATATCTAATTACATAATATACAACATAAAATAATCAATTAGATATTATATATAATACTCTGAAAGGGATATAAGACAAAAGTCTAACTAAAAATGACAACAG
>NZ_JADYTF010000256.1 GCF_021530995.1 Bacteroides caecigallinarum | reverse complement strand
AAATGAAAATCACCTTTATAGGCCATTGCTTGAAAATAAGCTTCTTTTATAGTTGACCTCATAGTCTCATAATCTTTTTTTGATAGAGAATTTCCATCTTTATATAGTCGAATCTGTAAATGTATAATATGTCTGAAATAGTATTCCTTTATTATAGATGAGACAGGCTCTGTCAAATGATATTCTTCAATAAGATCAATAAATTTAAGGCAAGTTTCCAGATAACCCAATTGACGTATAGTAAACCCCTTAGTAATACTCTGCATATTACATTTGTAGTAATACGTTCCGCCAGAAAAAGCCACTTTGCTGCTGTTTAACAATAATAATCTTTGTATGTATTCATCCGCATTCATATTATTGTATGTAGCGTTTTTATTTAAAGCAAACCGCTTTATCAGGTCTGTCTTCCACATATTATATCCGTGAATGGTTGGCTGTATGAATGTTTTACTGAAGCATTCTTCACCTGTTGTTTCTGTACCTTCAGATATACCGTAAGCAATATTCCAGTTCATAAAAGAGCCATCCAGATGTTCACATAACACATTAGGTATTATTGTATCAGCATCCGTTCTATTTGCACAATCCATCAGACTGGACAAAAGATCCGAACTAAATAAATCGTCTGAATCTAAAAATGTCACATATGGAGTCTTTACTATTTGGTAAGCTGCAGCTCTGGCTGCAGCAGGTCCACCATTCTTTTGTGACAAGACTGTAATTCTTTGATTGTTTTGAGCATAACTTTTCAGTATTTCCAATGAATTATCCATAGAACCGTCATCTACACATATCATCAACCAATCTTCATATGATTGATTTATTACAGACTCTATAGCTCTTGCTAATGTCCCTGATGAATTATATAGCCATTACCACTGTAACCATACTTA
>NZ_JADYTF010000255.1 GCF_021530995.1 Bacteroides caecigallinarum | reverse complement strand
GTACCTGAAGTGCGTAACCGCAAGGAGCGCCCTAGGGTAACACTGGTAATTGGGGCTAAGTCGTAACAAGGTAGCCGTACCGGAAGGTGCGGCTGGAACACCTCCTTTCTGGAGAGATACCGTAGAATAGATTAAGAAGGTTTAGCTTCTTGTACTACAGGCAAGTTTGTTTTTATTATACAGTCCTATAGCTCAGTTGGTTAGAGCGCTACACTGATAATGTAGAGGTCGGCAGTTCAAATCTGCCTGGGACTACATCGACTGAAAGTCAATGTTTCAGGTAGCAAATCTGCCTGGGACTACATCGACTGAAAGTCAATGTTTCAGGTAGCAAATCTGCCTGGGACTACATCGACTGAAAGTCAATGTTTCAGGCTGCAAAGCTGAATGAAAATATAATAAAAAGTTGCTTTTTTATTTGCGAGTTCAAAATAAAACACTTACCTTTGCACCCGCTTTTGAAAAAGAACAGCATGGGGGATTAGCTCAGCTGGCTAGAGCACCTGCTTTGCACGCAGGGGGTCAACGGTTCGAATCCGTTATTCTCCACTACAGATTGATAGGATAGACGTAGTCAATCCTTGAAAATATAAAGATCTTTGACATGATGTAACAAGCTGAAAAGTAAAAATTTGGTCAAAACCAAAAGAGCTAAAAGTATATATCATCCGCTCTGTTGTAATATACAGAGTGTGTACGTGATAACAAAAGTAATTAAGGGCGCATGGCGGATGCCTTGGCTCTCGGAGGCGATGAAGGACGTGATAAGCTGCGATAAGTCACGGGGAGGTGCAAATAACCCTTGATCCGTGAATTTCCGAATGGGACAACCCGATATCCTGAAGGGATATCACCTTACTAATGTAAGGGGCTAACGCAGGGAACTGAAACATCTTAGTACCTG
>NZ_JADYTF010000254.1 GCF_021530995.1 Bacteroides caecigallinarum | reverse complement strand
ATTATAAATAATAGAAAATTTATGAAAAGAATTATTAATACATATTTTACAATTCTTATAGGGGCTGTAATTACGTTGTCATCATTCCTCTCTTGTACTGATCTAGAAGATATTGAAATTAGTTATAAACAAGATATTGGCATCACCGCAATGCACATCTTTGATAACTATGAACAATTTACAGAAGGAGATTTCGACATGTCCAAAGATGGTTGGAAATTAAACTTATTAGTATTAGTATATGATGAAAGCGGACATTTAGTAGAGAAATCCGAGAAATTATGTAGTAGTTTATCAGAAAGTTTAAATTATGCACCATCCTTAGAACCAGGAGAATACACTGTAATTTGTATTGCCGACTTTAGAGACGGTTTGGGAGGTAATGGATATAAATTCTGGAATATAGAAAACGAATCTAACCTTCAAGATCTGTCTATTACTGAGAATAGTACCTATTTCCCTGTCGTCTTTGAGACACTTGGATTAGATGTACAAAAGCTTAATGTAACAGATAAAGCACAAGCTATTAATGCAGACATAAAACCTGTAACAAGTTTAGTGCATGTATATATGAGTGACAAAGACTACTCTGGATGGGGTATAGATGGTTATAGTAGATTTTCTGTTTTAACCGATGGTTACTTTATTAAAGCGCTTAAAGCTAAAAATAATGTAAGATTTGAAGGTGGAAATCCTACATTCAACTATAGCGAGCAGTTATCTAATTATAATTTAGCAATATCAGAGGTACTTACGAAATGGACCGATAAAAAAGCTCCAACAACATACCTCTATCGTGCATTATTGCCAGAAGAAAACAAAGGATTTAGTTTTCAAATACAAAAAAGAGAATTACCTCAAGATGCTTATGATAAGTTTGTAACTTTTTGTGGGGAGTTTGATACAGAAG
>NZ_JADYTF010000253.1 GCF_021530995.1 Bacteroides caecigallinarum | reverse complement strand
GCTCAAAGACTCAAATGCAACAGAATATTATAAACAATTTCTTTCGCCCTATAAATACAGACATACAAATACCAGACAGTGATTATTCAAAAACCGATGTATGTATTGCCATGGCCAACGCTCTGGCACGCAATACAAACCACAGTCTGTATATCATAGACTATAACCGCAAGAACTTCCTTTACGTATCGTCCAACCCGCTTTTCCTCTGCGGTCATTCACCGGAAGATGTGCAACAGAAAGGTTATGCCTTTTATTTTGATGTCGTTCCGTCTGACGAGATAAACCGTCTTATGGAAATCAACGAAGCCGGATTCCGGTTTTACTATGACCAGCCGGTAGAAAAAAGACTTGACTTGTCTATCGAGTATAACTTTCATATCCGCACATCAGAAAAGCATTCGCACCTTATCCACCACAAACTGACACCTGCCTTGCTGAGTGACAAGGGGGATATATGGCTGGCTCTATGTACAGTTTCACTTTCACCTGAAAAAAATATCGGAGATGTAGTTATTTCAGACCATACATGTACTGACAAGTATTTCTACTCATTCGAGGGAAGACGATGGAGAAAACAGCCGGAACTGATTCTTTCCGACCGTGAAAAAGAGATTCTCCAGCTCTCCGTCAAAGGAATGTCTAACACAGAGATTGGAGAAACTCTCTTTATTGATGCCAATACCGTAAAGTTTCACAAGAAGAAACTCTTTGAGAAACTACACGCAGAAAACATCACTGAGGCCGTGGGCATCGCAGCCAATATGAGGTTGATTTAGAAAGATCAATAAGAAGTTTTAATTCTGCTTACAACAATCGTGTACTTTGATCCTTAATTCTCATTTGTTTTAAGTTCTTTTCAATAGAATTACTCTTTTTCATAAGAATAAAGAGGCCTGAGGCTAGTGTGTATCTTGCTTTTTTAG
>NZ_JADYTF010000252.1 GCF_021530995.1 Bacteroides caecigallinarum | reverse complement strand
CTCTTATTCTTAGAAACTGTTTTGAATTGATTCAAGAATAATGTTATAAGCATCTTCAGATCTCAAATCAGTCGGTCAATTGGAAAAATGTTATATCTTTAAAGGTACCAAACAATAAAGTTATGACACAGTATCCAACCGACCTGACTGAAAAACAGTGGCAAGTTATAAAAAATATTTTAGAGCCGCAAGCGAGGAACCGAAAACATTCGCTTAAAGAGATAATGAATGCCATCCTTTATATCAACAAGACCGGCTGCCAGTGGCGTATGCTTCCTTCTGACTTCGCCCCTTGGCAAACCGTCTATTACTACTTCCGCAAGTGGAAGCTTGAAGGTGTGTTTGAAGAGGTGATGGATGCCTTGCACTCCCTTATCCGTAAACAGGCGGGACGGCAGGAAAGTCCCAGTCTTGGCATCATGGATTCCAGAAGCGTAAAGACTTCCCATCATGTTGATTCTGACCGTGGTATAGACGGGAACAAGAAAATCAAAGGACGGAAAGAGCACATCATTGTCGATACGCTTGGCCTTCCGTTAGCCGTCGCAATCCATGAAGCCAACCTGCATGACAGCAAGGGCGCCCCACAAGCCATAGAAAAACTCGCTTATAAATTTCCGCGCTTGGTTAAAATATTAGCGGATGGAGGCTACAGGGGAGATTTGGCTGATTGGGTCAAGAAGAAATTCGGATGGATATTGGAGGTCGTACTCAGACCGGACGAATGTCCGTCCAAATTTCAGGTACTGCCCAAACGCTGGATTGTGGAACGCTCTTTCTCATGGCTGGAAAACTTCAGAAGGCTGACCATCGATTACGAATTCCTTGCTGAAACTGCGGAAGCTATGGTACAGATTGCATTCATACAAATCATGCTTAACAAATTTATCGAATGAAATCAAAACAGCTTCTTAATCTATAGTAAATAGATA
>NZ_JADYTF010000251.1 GCF_021530995.1 Bacteroides caecigallinarum | reverse complement strand
CCCGAAAGAGAGTTTTCAGGGACAGCGCATATTATGAAATCATTACGACCCGAAAAGGCTATCAAGTGTTGCGCTACTTTATGGTAGGAGCAACATACAAGGTGGGACAGAAGGCAGAGTATTCCATAAGGGAGGTGGTGCAATGGTGGATTGCCCCAAACGGAAAGACCGAAGTTATTGCCCGACTGAGAGCCATGCACACGATGTACTATGACCTTTGGACTGAATGGAGCGATATGGATTTACGCAGCAACAAGATGCTGAAAGCATACAACATAGACGCATACAAGACTTATCCGGCAATGCGCATTATTCCCGAATTAAGGCGGAACGGCTTCAAGGGAGCATTCCACGAACTGACCCCATACGAATTTTTTACCGCCATTCTGACCGACAGCAAAAAAGAAACATTGCTTAAAGCGGGACAGACAGAAATGTTCAGATATGCCGTCATTTCAAATGTCAATTTGCATGAATATTGGAACTCCATAAAAATCTGTATCCGAAACGGCTATCATATTGCAGATGCCTCCATGTGGTGTGACCTTGTAAGACTGCTCCGACATTTCGGGAAAGACACCCACTGCCCAAAATATGTTTGTCCGACAGACTTGAAAAAGGTACATGACCGACTTGTCAGAAAACGTGAAGAACAGATTGAAAGGGAAAGAGCGGAGCAACGCAGGGAGCAGTTGGTCAAGGACGAAAAGAATTATCTGAAGTCCAAAGGCAAGTTCTTCGGACTTGTGTTTACCGACAACCTTATTCTTGTAAAGGTCATTGAGAGTGTGGCGGAAATGCAACTTGAAGGAAAACTGATGCACCATTGTGTGGGAAGCTATCACAAGAGGACAGACTCCCTTATCCTATCCGCAACCATTGACGGCAAACGCATTGAAACGGTGGAGGTTTCACTGACAACATTCAAGGTGGTACAGA
>NZ_JADYTF010000250.1 GCF_021530995.1 Bacteroides caecigallinarum | reverse complement strand
CTTTCCTCTAAAATGATTTACGGTAGAATGATTCCAAAGGCTTCCATTGGTATATTCATATGAATAAAGGCAATAAAATATTTACCGGCAGCATATTGTTGTCGGTAATAATTTTTTATAAGTTTATTACTTTCCTCTACGAGCTTTAAATCTCACACCGGCATCCAAAGCCTGTTGCAGTATTAGCCAGTTTGTAAAAACGAGTTTGGTTAACATCACAAAGATAATGACCTTACAAACAACAGGTATATCATGAAGCGGCTTTCATGCCACTTTTTGATGCTTTAAAATAGGGTCAATATAATCCTGGTCTTTTGAAAACATGTTCCATATTGCAACAAGCATTTTTCTGGCTATTGCAACCTGAACTTTCATCCTGCTTTTCTTTTTTGCTGTAACCTGAATATAACTGAACCTGTTGAAGAATGTTTTTTGTTTTTTGGAAGCAGCCCATGCACACTCAATAAGTATTGTCCTGAGGTATTTATTGCCATGGACTATCCTCCGACCCTTGATACGCCCTGCACTCTCTTCATTCCTTGGTCTTAACCCACACCATGAGACCAATGCGGATGCTGTTGCAAACATCTTCATGTCAACGCCAAGCTCCGCAATTATGGATGTTGCGCTTCTTTCTTTAACTCCCGGAATTTTCTGAAGTCTCTCAAGTTGCTTGGGGTAATGTTTCTTACAGAGCGAAGTCATTTTCTCCTGACATTTATCTTTATGTGCCGCAAGCGTCTCTATTTCCTCAAGCAACATTCCTATTATATCCGAGTCGACTTCCGTAACAACGCCTGTCAGTGCCGCAAGCATCGTGTCCCTGCCATGTTTGTTCAGTGTCCTGCCATGTATATGTTTTATAAGTTCTTCCGGCTTTGTGACACCTTGAGATATGGCCTTGGCCACCATACGGTAACTTTTGGAATCCACATTGGATATATAGTTGCTTATCCTGATGTTACAGCG
>NZ_JADYTF010000249.1 GCF_021530995.1 Bacteroides caecigallinarum | reverse complement strand
ACGGTGATTATATGCAGTTACCTCCTATAGAAAATAGAATTTCGCACGAATTTAAAGCTTATTATTTATAATAAATAAAACTATGAATATTGCGGTTTTAATGACTTGTTATAATAGGAAAGACAAGACAATAAAGTGTCTGGAAGCCTTATCAAATGCCATTTCAAAGTGCCGTGAATCTATAAAAGTGGATGTTTTTCTTACTGATGACGGTTCTACTGATGGTACAGCTGAATCTATATGTTCAAATATCTATCCTTTTTCTTTACATCTAATTAAAGGGAATGGCAATTTATATTGGAATGGAGGAATGGTTGCTGCTTGGGAAGCTGCATTACAACAAGGTAAATATGATGGATATTTATGGTTAAATAATGATACATATATTTATCCGAATTTGTTTGATGAATTGTTGGAAGCTGATGACTACTCTTTTAAAACTTATGGAGTTCATGGTATATATGTAGGTTCTACACAAGATCCTATAACCAAAAAGTTCACTTACGGTGGTTTTAACTTTGTCAGTAAATGGACTCTTAGAGATGAATTTGTTCATCCTGACGGTAAATACCATTTATGCCAATGTGCACATGGAAATGTAACATTTATCTCAAGTGATGTTGTCGAGAAAATGGGAATCTTATATAGTGGCTATCTTCATGGGGGAGGTGATCATGACTATACATATCTTGCCTATAAAGCCGGATATCCTCTAATCGTATTGAAAAGCTATGTTGGCGTATGTGAGAATGACCATGAAAAAGATGGATATGATGATTTTATGAATATGTCCTTAAGAAAGAGGATAAAGTATTTATATTCTCCTGTTGGGTACAATCTGCATAATACCTTATTATTTCAGAAAAGATGTTTTCCGTATAGATATCCTTTTGTGTGGGTTATGGGATATGTAAAAGCACTGTTCCCTAATATGTATATAAGGATTTACAAATATATAAGGTCGAATATATAGTACAGAATCATAC